>VEOW01000036.1 GCA_012026785.1 Chloroflexota bacterium
AGAAGCGCGGCAGCTGGAAGGAGCGCGAGGCGAGAGAGACGCATGGATCGTTCCTTTCGGGCTTCGGATTCAGGCAGGGCGAGCAGCGAGCTCGCGATCGGTGACACTCGGCGGCTGCGCGATCCGCGGCGGCCGGAAGCGGCGCAGCCGCAGGGCGTTCGACACGACCGTCACCGACGAGAGCGCCATCGCGGCGGCCGCCAGGATCGGATCGAGCAGGATCCCGGTAAACGGATAGAGCACGCCCATTGCGACCGGGATCAGCACGACGTTGTAGGCGAACGCCCAGAACAGGTTCTCACGGATGTTCCGCATCGTCGCGCGTGACAGGGCGATGGCAGTCACGAGACCGCGCAGATCTCCGCTCATCAGCGTCACGCCAGCGGACTCCATCGCGACGTCGGTCCCCGTGCCCATCGCGACGCCGCCCTCGGCCGAGGCGAGGGCCGGCGCGTCGTTGACGCCGTCGCCGACCATGGCGACCGGCTTGCCCTCGGCCTGGAGGCTCTTGACCGCGGCCGCCTTGCCGTCGGGACGGACGTCAGCGAGGACGCGATCGATGCCCACTGCGCGACCGATCGCCTCGGCCGTGCGCCGGTTGTCGCCGGTCAGCATCGCCACCTCGAGCCCCAGGCGGTGGAGCTCGGCCACGGCTTCCACGGAGCCTGGCTTGAGCGTGTCGGCGATCGCGACCACGGCTGCGGTGTGGCCGCCCAGGGCGACGAACACTGGCGTCTTGCCGTCCGCCGCGAGCCGGTCCGCCTCGGCCCGAAGGGACGAGACATCGATCTCGGCAGACTCGAGGAAGCCCGGACGCCCGACGAGGACCGCCATGCCCTCCACCGTGGCGGCGATGCCGCCGCCAGGCGTCGCCTCGAAGCCCGTCGCGTCGGACAGGGTCAGCTCGCGGTGCTCGACGGCTTCGCGGACGATCGCATCGGCGAGCGGGTGCTCGGAGCCACGTTCGGCAGCCGCGACGAGGGCGAGCAGCTGATCCTCCGACGGGGCGTCGGGCACCCGGACGATGTCCGTGACGCGCGGCTTGCCCTCGGTGAGGGTCCCGGTCTTGTCGAGCACGATCGCCCGGACCGAGCCGAGTCGCTCGAGCGCCTCGGCGTTCCGGAACAGGACGCCGGCCTCTGCGCCCTTCCCTGTACCGACCATGATCGAGGTCGGGGTCGCCAGCCCGAGCGCGCACGGGCAGGCGATGATCAGGACCGCGACGGTATTGAGCAGGGCGAGGTTGAACGCCGGCGCGGGCCCGAAGGCGAACCAGACGACGAACGTGAGCGCGGCAAGACCAAGCACCGCCGGCACGAAGTAGCTGGTGACGACGTCGGCGAGGCGCTGGATCGGCGCCCGCGAGCCCTGCGCCTCGGAGACGAGGCGGATGATCTTGGCCAGGACGGTGTCGGCGCCGACGCGCGTCGCCCGGAACGTCACCGTGCCGGTCGTATTCAGCGTGCCACCGATCACGAGGTCATCGAGTCGCTTGCTGACCGGGAGGCTCTCACCCGTGATCATGCTCTCGTCCACGCCCGAGGCCCCGTCGACCACGACGCCATCCACGGCGATCGACTCGCCGGGACGGACGCGGACGACGTCGCCGACGCGGACCTCCGCGATCGGCACGTCGACCTCGGCACCATCGCGGACGACGCGCGCCGTCCGGGGCGCGAGCCCGATCAGCCGCCGAATGGCGTCGGACGTGTGGAGTCGCGCTCTGGCTTCCAGGAAGCGGCCGAGCAGGATGAGCGTGATGATCGCCGTGGCGGTGTCGAAGTAGAGCGGCATACCCTCCTCGCCAGCGAGCCCTGCCGCCTCGAAGAAGGACGGGAACCCGATCGCGGCGACCGAGTAGAGGTAGGCGGCCGACGTGCCCACGGCGATGAGGGTGTTCATGTCGGCGGCCCGGTGCTTGAGCGCCGCCCAGGTCCCGGCGTAGAACGGCCAGCCCGCCCAGAACTGGACCGGCGTCGCGAGGGCGAGCTGGAACAGCGGATCCGACAGGATCGCCGGGAGCCAGGGTGCGATCGTCATCCGGGCGAGGCCGCCGAGGATCGGCAGCGTGAGGAGCGTGGCGACGACCAGCCGACGGCGAAGGGCCGCCAGGTGTGCGGCTGCCGCCGCATCCCGCTCCGAGCGCGCCTCCGCCACCTCGGCGACGTCCGCGTCGTGGTCGGCCGTTGCTGCCTGCTCGATCCGGGCCACGTAGCCGGCTGCCTCCACGGCCTCGGCGAGATCCCCGATTCTCACGCGTGCAGGGTCGAAGCGGACGGTCGCCGACTCCGCGGCGAGGTTGACGTTGGCCTCCTCGACGCCGTCGACCCTGCGCAGGAAGCGCGTGATGCGGTTGACGCACGAGGCGCAGGTCATTCCCTCGACCGGGAACGACACGATCTCGATGGGCTGGGCGGTGGCGGTCATGACTTCCCTATACTCCCTGGGAGTATCCTAGCGCACTTGGGCAAGATCATCGGCGGGCCGGTCGGTGCGGTCGGCTGCGGCCCGCGCAGTTCGATATAACTGCTCGCCGTGGGCGTCGCCGTGGCCCATGACGAGGTGCATCCCGACGCAGACGAGCGCTGGGGCGAGAGCCAGGAGGACGGCACCGGGTACGCCGGCAGCCAGCAGCACCACGGCAAGGGCCCCCGCACCGACCGTCATCGCGAGGCAGCGACGGACCATGGAGTTCATGACAGCACCTCCGAGCGTCGCGCGGTCGCCGTCGTTCGCGTCAGCACGAGCCGCATCAGCCACAACAGGCCGACCACGGCGATGCCCAGGCCGATCACCTGGGCGACCTTCAGGCCGCCGAGCACGACGACGTCGTCGCGATAGAAGAACAGGACGAACCGGATCGCAGCGAGACCGACGAGATAGGTCGCCGCCATCGCCCCGGCACCGAGCCGTGCGAGTGGCCCGCGGACCGCGATCAGCGTCCCGGCAAGGAGCGCGAGCGCGGCGGCCTCGTAGAGCTGCGTCGGATGAAGCGCGACGCCGAGCGGCGCCATCGCGCCGGGATTGCTGTACGTCACGGCCCAGGGCAACGAGGTCGGGAGCCCGTACGAGTCACCGCCGACGAAGCAACCGATGTGCCCGATCGCCTGGCCCGCCGCTACCGCCGGCGCCGCGATATCCGCGATGCCGGCGAACACGAGCCCGTTCCGTCGTGCGAACAGCCACAGGGCGACCAGGCCAGCGGCGAGGCCGCCGTAGAACGACAACCCACCGTGCCAGATAGCGAACGCGTGGAGCGGGTTGACGAGGACGACCGGCAGCTCGTTCTGGATGACGTAGAGGGCCCGGCCGCCGATCACGGCAGTGACCCCGACCCACACGGCTCCGTCCGCAACGAGCGCGTCCGGGATACCTGCACGCCGGGTCCCGCGTCTAACCAGGACGAACGCGACTCCAGCGGCGGCGATCGCGAACAGGCCGTACCAGCGGATCGCAAACCCGCCGAGCCAGAACGCCACGGGATCGACGGCAACCGATATCACATCGTCACCAGCAGGCCAAAGCTCATCGCCAGCACGGCGAGCGCGAGGCCAGCCTTGATCCACGGGCTGTTGGAGCGGTTCCACCGCCCGATTTGGCCGAGGACTCGGCGATTGCTGACCGCAAGCAATAGGACGACGAGCGGAACGATGAACGCGATGTTGTAGAGGGCGAGGAGCGCGAGCCCGGTCGGGCCACCGCCCGATGCGTTCAGGACCGCCACGATGTCGAGGTAGATGGCGCCCGAGCACGGGACGGTGCAGATCCCGACGAGCACGCCGGCGATGAGCATGCCGGCGAGGCCACCGCGCTCGATCGCCCGGTGCATCCGGCCATGGGTGCCGGCCGGGGCCATCATCGACGGACCCCAGCCCGGCAGGAACACGTCCTTCAGCATCCACAGGGCCATCAGGAGCGCGACGACCGCGGCCACGCGGGTCACGAGGTGGTCCTGGCCGAGCCAGCCAAGGAAGCTGAGCAGGCCGAGCCCGATGACGAAGTACGTGACCCAGACCGCCCCGACGTACAGCGAGCCGGCACCCAGCAGACGCCGCCGGGCGTCGAGCGTCGGGCTGCCGTCCGCGGTGACCGAGTTGACGAGCGTCAGCGTGTAGGTGGCGAACAGGACGAGCAGGGCGAAGGCGCACGGGTTGAAGCCATCGGCCACGCCGGCGGCGAGAACCGTCGGAACGGTCAGGCCGCCGAACGCCGCTGCCTGGAACGGGACGGCAACGACGTACGCGGATGCTCCCACGCCAACAGCCAGCAGCGCCGCGGCCAGCATGAAGGCCGGCAGGGGCAGGCCGAGGATGAGGGGCGACGCCGGCGGGGGGAGGACCGGCGCCGCCCGGGGTGACCCGTTGGGGACCGGGTCATGGCAAGTCGCAGGCGGGCGGGGAGACACGCCTTACGCCTCGACGATGAGCTTGCCGTGCATCGTGGGGCTGTCCTTCCCGCCACAGCACGTGTCGCAGTAGATGTCGTAGGTGCCCGGCGTCGAAGGTGTCTTGATCTGGACGACGCGCCGGCTCTCGCCGGTCGGACCGGCGGCGGGCAGCTCCTCGTAGATGCCCAGCTCGTCGCTGATCATCGTGTGGACGCCATTCATGAGGTGCGGCGCGGCATCGGTCGTCCAGAGCTCGAGGGCCACGGTCTGCCCCGCGGGGACGCGGATCTCGCCCGGCTCGAAGCCCGCCATGCTCATTCGAACGGTCGAGGCGCTCTCGGTCGTTGCGGAGCCGCGCTGACCGAGCAGATCGCCGGCGGCAAGCCAGATTCCCCCGCCGAGCACGACGACGGCGATCACCGCGAAGGCCGCGGTACGGATCCGGGCGTTGCGACGCTGTTCCTGCCGGTAGGCGGCAGATCGGGTTCGCCGACGCTCGGATCTCTTCTCGGCGATCTCCGCGGCGCGACGTTCGGTGCGGGGCGGCGCGATCTCGTGGCTCATGACGTTGTCTCCCGTGTGGTTCGCGTGCGTGCATGTGCGCGCACGTTGGAACTCGTCTTCCGTGATCTCGCCGCGCGCGAACCGGGCTCGGACGATCTCGGCGGCCGTTTCCTCGACGGTCGGCGGGACGGGGCCGCGGACGAGCCGCCATCCCCTCCGCAGCGCATCGGCCGCGGCGGCTCGCACGTCGTCGAGCGATGACCGCGGCTCCGCTCGCAGCTCGATCTGGCCGTGGTAGCGGCCCATGCCGCAGGCGAACCGGATCTCCCCAGCCGGTTGAGCGGGCAGCGTGATCGTCGTCGCGGTGCCGCGCGCGAGCCGGCGGTCCAGGTGGGGCGAGGAGAAGACGATTCGATCCATGCACGGGTCGTCATCCCGTCGATGGAACACGAGCCGCAACGGCACCCCAGCGTGCGCGACGATCGACTGCGGCCGGTACCCGTGGTCGACGCCGACCTCGACGGTCTGGTCGCCGCGCGCCGCTACCCGCGCCCGAACCGGCTGTGCGGCGATCACCTGGGCGCTCCCAAGGGCGTCGCTGGTTGCTCGCGGCGGGCACCTCGCTGGCCGAGCGCAAGCCGGACCAGCCGATCGATGGTGGGCCGGCCGTCCTGGCCTGGAGGGCATGCATCCAGCTCGAGCACGATCAGCCGTATCAGCAGGGCGTCGAGTGACGCACGCGCCGCGACAACCTGCTGGGCGAGATCGCCGATGGGGCGACCGGCGGAGATCATCTCCGAAATGGCGCCGACCTGGCCGCTGAGGCGGCGCGAGTGCCGAATGGCCGCAGCCCGGCCGTTGGGACCGAGCATCGCGGTCACGGCCTGACGAACACCGCGCCGGTCATACCGGCGACGGCGTGCCCCGGAAGGCTGCACTGGAACGTGTGCGTTCCAGGCTCGTCGAACGTCAAGGTGATTGTCCGGGTCTCCCCCGGCTCCAGGATTGCCTCGACGCCCTCAAGGCCCGGCATGTGCAATGACGGGAAGTTGAGATCGTGGCGCTGCAGTCCCTTGTTCGTGAGCGTCACCCGGACGGGTTCCCCGGCGACCGCGTCGATGCGGTTCGGGACGAAACGCATCTCCTCGAACACGATTGTCGCCGGGCCAGAGGCAGACGCCCGGCATGCGCCGAGGAGGAGGGATACAGTCACGAGGGTCATCACCAATGCGTTTCGAGCGACCGGCTTCATGGAGGAGACCTCCTGGTCGCATCAAGGCTCGTTCGCAGCCGTGAGCCGAGGGTGAGGCGGACCTGAGAGCGCGCTTAGAAGTCGACCCAGCCGGCCTGCGCCGCCTGGGTAGGTTCAGGCCCGCGCTGTGACGGCCCCGGGACGGCAGACGATCTCCCGCCAGATGGCTTCGCGTCGGACGGTGACCGCCTCGAGTCCGACGCGCGCCACTGTCACCTCGGTCCGTCGATTCATCGCCGGACCGAAGAGGCGCCGCGTCAGGGGCGTCACGATGTCCGCCAGCCACCCGAGGACCGCGCCATCCGGACGGACGTGCTCGAGGAGCAGGACGACGCCGCCGCGCTTCACCACGCGGCGGACCTCCGCCAACCCCCGTGCGGGATCGGCTACCGAGCAGAAGACGCACGTGGCAACGACCGTGTCGAATGAGCCGGCAGCGAATGGGAGCGAGTGGACGTCGGCCTCGAGGAGCTCGACGTCGCGCTGGAGGACGGATGCCCGTCGACGGGCCCGTTCGAGCATGCGGCCGGACACGTCGATGCCCGTGAGGGCCACGTCTACCGGGTATTGCGGCAGATTCCTGCCTGTGCCGATCCCGACCTCAAGCACCGAGCCACGCGCCCTCGAGACGAGCCGTCGGCGGCGCGCCGTCCCGCCCATCAGGTCCATCGCGCCGTCGTAGGCGTCGTAGATCGGCGCCACGCGCTCGTAGACCCGGGTCACCGGGACCTGATCACGCGCCCAACCGCTCATCGTGGCCTCCTCGTGAGCCAGCCGAGTCCCCCGCATTGGCCCACGACTCGCGCGGCCTCCCGACGGCATAGCCCTGCACGAGGAGCGACCGCGTCGCACCCCGGAGCAGCTTGAGGTCGTCCTGGCTCTCGACGCCCTCGGCGATGAGTTGCGCGCCGGTCTCGATCGCGAACGACGCCATGGCCTTAACGAGTGCCTGTCGGGCGCGGTCTCCGTTCAGCCCGCTGATGAGGCGGGCATCGAGCTTGATGAATTCGGGCCCAAGTTCCGTGATGTGGCGGAGCGAGGCGTACCCCGCGCCGGCATCGTCGACGGCGACCCGAAAGCCGCGTGCTCGATACGGTGAGAGAGCCTGGCGGAGAGCCGCGTAGTCGGCCACCTGCTCGCGTTCAGTCAGCTCCAGAACGAGCCGTTCCGGTGCAATCACGGGATGCCCGAGTGCTGCTTCCAGCCGGCGATCATCGAGGAACAGCGGGCTCACATTGAGCGAGAGAAACGTGCCCGCCGGAGGCGGACCTTTACCTGCGGTCCGTAACGCTCGATGGATCGCGAGCGCTTCGAGTTGCACCCGGAGACCGGCGGTGTCAGCGAGACCAAACCAGGCTTCCGTCGTCTGCAGCGGGACGGCCCCGAACCGTGCCAGCGCCTCGTACCCGGCGAGGCGATCCGTGTCGATCGAGACAATTGGCTGGAACACCGGCCGAAGCAGCTCCGGCGCGTCGAGGATGCGGCCGACGAGCTCCGCCGCTCGCCGCTCTTCCGGAACGCGTCCCAGGCCGAGGAACTCGTCGCGGCAGCCCCGCGAGCAGAAGCACCACAGCTGGCCGTCCTGACTGTGCGAGATCGCCCGGACCGGGTCGACGGCCATCCCGCAGGAGGGGTCGATCATCACGGGTTGACCGACGATGCCCGCACCACCCGGGACGTCGGAGTTCGCGACTCCGACGGAGCTGGGCGTGACCACGTTGTCAGTCGCTCGCGTGGCCATCTCGCGCTCCCGAAGCCAGGTGGGCAAACACCGAACCCGCTCGTTGGAGAACCGCCGAGCGGCACCCGCCCATGTCTTCACTTCGAAGGCGACCCAGGAACTCCTCGCGGCAGCCTTTCGAGCAGAAGTAGAAGGCCTCGCCGTCGCGCTCCACGCTGACGGCGCGATCTCGCTCGACCGTCATCCCGCAGACGGGGTCGGTCGTCATCGTGATGACGTCCTTGAACCGGCCGTCCTCGAGCCAGAGGACCCGATCCGCGATGTCGCGGATGCGCTGGTCGTGGCTGACGATGACCACGCTCCGGCCCTGCTCCTTCGCGATGCGGCGCAGGAGCCGCATGATCTCGTGGCCGATCTTCGAGTCGAGGTTGGCGGTCGGCTCGTCGGCCAGGATGAGCGCCGGGTCGTTGATCAGGGCGCGGGCGATGGCGACCCGCTGCTTCTCGCCGCCTGAGAGCTTCTCAGGCAGGAAGTCGAGCCGGGCGCCGAGGCCGAGCTCGGTCAGGATCGCCGTCGCCTTCTCGCGAGCGGCCTTCCGCTTCGAGCCCGCGAGCTCCGCGACGAGGGCCACGTTCTCCAGGATCGAGAGCGCCGACAGCAGGTTGAAATCCTGGAAGATGAAGCCGAACTGGCGCAACCGGATTGGCGGGAGCTGGCGCTCCGAGAGGTCGCTCAGCGCGGTCCCATCCAGTCGGATGGTCCCAGCGGTCGGGTGCAGCAGCGCCCCCATCATCGAGAGAAGCGTCGTCTTGCCCGAGCCGGACGGACCCATGATCAGCACGATCTCGCTCGGCTGGATGGCGAGCGACACGTCCCGGACGGCCGTGACGGCCGTCTCGCCGTCACCGTAGCGCTTGGTCACATTACGGACGTCGAGGGTGAGGGCGTTCATGTCGAGACTCCTTCGCGCGCGACGATGACCGGGTCCAGCCGCGCGATCTGATGGATCGGGAGGAGCGCGGCGAGCGCGGCGATGACCGCGGCCACGGCGGCGACCTTGACGAGGGACGCCCCGGCGATCGCAAGGTCCAGGTTCACGCCCGTCCGCGGGACGATCGCGCTCAATGCAGCGGTGATGGCGACGGCCGCGACGAAGCCCGCGACCACGCTCATTCCCGCCTGCGCAAGGACGACCCGGTAGAGGTAGCCGTCCGGGGCGCCGAACGCTTTCAGCGAGCCGTACTCGCGGCGCAGGGCGAGCGTGGCGATGTACACGGTGAGCGCCACGACCGCGAGGCCGACGACGAAGCCGATCACGTTCATGATCGAGATGACGTCGCCGCTCATATCGAGGACGAGCTTCCGCTCCGCCAGGCCGAAGGCTGCAGTCGTCTGCACGGCCACGCCATCGACGCTCGTTCCGATGCGCTCGGCAAGCGCGTCCGGCGAGGTGCCCGCGGAGGCGCGGACCAGGACGTAGCTGATGGCCGGTTCCCCGCCGCGCCGCGCGGCGAAGTCATCGAATGGCACGAACGCGACCGAGTTGACGAGGCTCGCCGTCCCCTCGGTGAGGCCCGCGACCCGGAACTCCCGCCCGAGCATCGGCACGCGATCGCCCAGCCCGACCCCCGCCCGCTGCGCGAACCGCCGGTCGATGACCGCCTCGCCAGGACCTGGCCGGTCGGTCCCCTCGACCACGTCCCACGGGCCGCCCATCGAGGCGTCAGGCGTGAGGCCGATGACGTACGCCCAGCCGCGCTCGTCGCCCGCCGACATCGAGTCGGTCGTGTAGAGGATCGGCTCCGCGAGCGCCACACCGTCGACGTCGGCCACGGCGTCGGTCGTCGCCGCCGGCATCCACGACGCCACCATGTGCAGGTTGCGAACGCCGGATTGGGCGACCCAGACGTCCGCGCCCGACCGGTCGACATACGCGGTCAGCTGCCGTCCGACGCCCTCGAAGATCGCGTCGAGGGCCAGGACGAGGGTCAGTGCCAGCGCGACGCCGCCGATCGATACGGCCAGACGGGCGCGACTCCGGAGCAGGTTGCGACGGGCGAGGAGCCAGGTCGCGCTCATCGGAACACCTCCGCCGGGGCCAGCCCAGCGATCGCCCGCGCGGGCGCCAAGGCGGCGAGGACCGCCATCACGAGACTCGCTGCCAGCGCGGTCGCGATCGCACCGGGCTCGATGACGATGGGGAACTGTGGGCGCAGCGCGATGAGGAGGGCGGCCAGACCGAACGCGAGGGCGACGCCGAGCAGCCCGCCTGCGACCGCGGCGATCAGCGCCTGGCGCGTCACGAGCCGGTACAGCGTCCGGTTCTTCATCCCGATCGCCTTGAGCGCGCCGTACTCGCGGCGTCGTTCGACCGTCGCGGTGTAGATCACGAGGCCCACCACCAGCACGCCGACGACGAAGGCGATCCCGACCATCAGCCCGAGGGGCGCGTCGTAGATCCGGGCGATCCCTCTTCGGTCGGCCTCGATCTTGTCCGTCTTCGGGAACGCCTCGATTCCGGGGATGGCGATGGCCCGGACGATGTCCGCGTCGCTGACGCCTGCCGAGGGGGTGACGAAGATCGCGCTCCAGACGCCGGGCGCCCGAAGCATCGTCTGGACTGCCTCGGCCCCGGCGAAGACGTAGGACCCGATCCACAGCGACGTGTCGGCGGACAGGCCGACCACGGTGAACTGCTGGTCAAGGATCGTCAGCGCCGATCCGATGCTGATGCCGTGCTGGTCGGCCAGCACCTGGTCCACCACGACCTCGTGGTCGGCCTCGGGTGTTCTCCCCTCGGCGAGCTTCCACGGCCCGCCGCCCTGGGCTGCGTCATAACCAACGAGGCTCGCGATCTCCTTTCGGTCATGGAGCTCGAGGACCGCGGCCTGCATGACGATCGGGACCGCCTGCGCCACGCCCGGCGTCGTGCGCACCGAGTCGAGGACGTCGCTCGACAGGAACGAGCTCGATCCGGCGAACGTGCGCACGCCCTGCTGGGCGACGACGACGGAGCCGGGCGCGTTCTCGAGGTACGTCGCTGACTGGCGGTAGATGCCGGCCAGGTACCCGGAAAGGAGGAGGATGAGCATCACCGAGAGGGCGACGCCGGTGATGCTGAGGACGAGCCGAACGCGGTCGTGGGTCAGGTTTCTTCGGGCCAGGAGCATGGTGAGCGCCTCTGTCGCGGCCGCATGGCCGCTATCGTCGTCGAGCGTGGACGGCGCTGCTGAGGCGAACCTGAGCCGCCGGTGAGACTTGCGCCGCTGGCTACGCGACCGTGGCGTCGCCGCCGGTCATCGCGCACTCCTGGCGGGCCGCCTCGAGGCGACGGGCGATGACGATGATGCCGACGACGTTCATCGCGATCCCGATCAGGAACAGCGGCGTCTTGTACGCGTTCAGGAACACGGCAGCGGCCGACAAGCCGACCAGCGGGAGGAGGTCGACGAGGTGATGGGCGCAGCAGGCCAGCATTGCCGCGGCGCTCGTCCCGGTCCCCGCGGCTGTCACGGCCGCTGATGCCCGGTGGTGCCGATCGACCGCACGGAGCTCGACGAAGAGCGCGATCTGCGTTCCGAAGCCGAGCGCGATCAGCCCGACGAAGATGGCGTCGGCGGCCAGCTGCTCGATCGCATGATCCAGGCCCTGGGCGATCGTGATGATCGCGAGGTAGACGAGCAGGAGCGCCGCGGCACCGACCGCGCCGGCTGCCACGGACCGCGGGCCGATTGGCGCGATCGGCACGATGGAGCGCGCGAGCGTCGTCACGCCGGGACCTCCCAGCGGAGAACGCGCTCTGGGACGCCGCCCACTCCGCTGAAGGTGAGCTCGATCCATTGCGCGTCGGCGAAGAAGGTCGAGGCATCGCCCTGGAACGCGAGGCGCCCCTCGCGATGGTGTCCGCCCTTTGGCGCCTCCCACGGCACCGCCGCGAGGCTGTCACCTCGATCGTTGGTCAGCTCGGCGTCCGAGAGGTCCAGCCCGTCCAGGTCGACCGAGTGCGTGTCGAGCTTGACGTCGAAGACAGCGCCCGCCGCTGGCCCGTCCCAGGACACCTCGACCGTGACCTGGCCGGCCTCGTTCGTCTGCGTAGGCTCGAAGTCTGTGGCGCCCCGAGCCGCGGGCGCCGAGGCAGACGGCCCGGGCGACGTGGCAGCACCGGTGCAGCCGGCCACGAGCAGTGAGATCAGGGAGACCCGGAGCAGCGTCCTCGCGCGTGACATGACCGGAGATTCGCGGCCGAACCTGAAACGGACCTGAGCGCGCCGTGAGACGAAGGTGACATCCACGCCGACAGGACGACCCGGGTCAGGACTCCAGCAACGGGAGGGTGATGGTCGCGGTCGTTCCACCGCCGTCGCGGCTCGCTAGATGAATCGTGCCGCCGTGCGACTCGACGATCCAGCGCGCGATCGCCAGCCCAAGACCGGTCCCGGACGGCCGCATCGCTCGCGCGCGTGCCCCTCGGTACAGCCGCTCGAAGACACGCTGCTGATCCTCGTCGCTCAGCCCGACGCCGCTGTCGCTGATGCGCACGACGGCGCTGCCATGCTCGGTCGAGAGTTCCGCCTGGACGGAACCGCCCGCGGGTGTGTAGCGGGTCGCGTTGTCGAGCAGGATGCTGACGAGATCCGCGAGCCGGTCTCGGTCGCCATCGACGAGAGCCGGCTCGACCGACACGGTCATCTTCAGATGCGCGGCGGTGGGTGCCTGGCGCCTGACTGACTCGACTAGGACCGCGTCGAGCTCGACCGGAGCGAACTCCAGGCGCGCACCTGATTCGGCGCGCGCGAGCGAGAGCAGATCGGCGACCAGGCGAGCCATGCGCTCCGCCTCGTCCCGGGCATCGGCGAGGATCGCCCGTCGGTCTTCATCCGGCACATCCGGCCGGCGGGCGAGGTCGAGGTTGGCGCGGATCGTCGTCAGCGGCGTTCGCAGCTGGTGCGAGGCGTCGCCGAGGAAGCGCTGGAGGGCCTGGTGGTTCTGCTCGAGGCCGGCCAGCATCTCGTTGAACGCCACGGCGAGGTCGCCGACCTCGTCGCCAGCCCTGCCGGCCTCGACGCGGGCCGCGAAGTCGCCCGACAACGCGATCGCACGAGCGGTGTCCGTGACCTCCGCAACGGGCGCGAGCGCGCCGCGGGCAAGGACGAGCCCTCCCATGAGGGCAAGCAGGACGATCACGACCCCGCCCAGCACCAGCGAGACGGCCACCGTGGCGAGGAGGTCGCGGAGCGGCCATGTCGAGTCGGCCCAGGCCACATAGCCGATCTGCCGACCATCCGCAGCGATCACCGGCTCGACAATCATGCGAAGCTCGTCGTCGCCCAGCGCGACGTCACGCGTCGCATGACCATGGCGGTCGGCGGCAGCGAGGTCATCGGCGGTCACAGGCAACGCCGTCGCGCCCGACCCCGCGGAATCGCTGAGGACCGACCCGGTCGGGTCGAGGATGACGACCCGTCCGCCGGTCGAGGCGAACTGTTCGACGAGACGCTCCGACGGTCGCAGGTTCCCGGACGCGTCAACGTCCTGGGCGAAGGCTCCGCCGGCGTGCTCGGCATTGGCCTGGAGGGCGGCGTTGAACGAGGCCTGGAGCTGGACGCGGAGCACGAGGAACACGCCCACCCCGAAGATGACCAATGCGACCGCGAGCAGGCCGTTGTAGATGAGCGCCAGGCGGGTCCGGATGGATCCTCGCCGCGGAAGGCGGTTCACTCCTTGAGGACGTAGCCCGCGCCCCGGACCGTGTGGATGAGACGCGGCTCGCCGTCCGCCTCGAGCTTGCTCCTCAGATACCGGACGTAGACCTCGAGGACGTTCGACTCGCCCTCGAAGTCGTAGGCCCACACGTGCTCCATGATCACGTCGCGGGTCAGCACCTTGCGCGGGTGCCGCATGAAGAGGAGCAGGAGGTTGAACTCGGTCGTCGTCAGTTCGATCGTCCGTGCCCCTCGCCGCGCCTCGCGGGCGTCCACGTCGAGCTCCAGATCGGCGAATCGAAGCACCTCCCCCGCCGGCGCCTGGCGCCGGCGCAAGAGCGCGTGCACCCGGGCCAGGAGCTCCTCGAAGCTGAACGGCTTGACCAGGTAGTCGTCCGCGCCGGTCTCGAGGCCCTCCACGCGGTCCTTGACCTCGTCTCGGGCGGTGAGCATGAGGATGGAGACCTCATCCCCGGCGGCCCGCAACCGGCGCGTGACTTCGAGGCCGTCGATCCCGGGAAGCATGATGTCGAGCACCACGAGTTCGGGCAGGTGCTCGCGAGCTTTGTCGAGGCCCTCCTCGCCAGTTGCGGCCTCCACGACGCGATAGCCCTCGTACGCGAGCCCGCGCCGAACCACCGTCCGGAGCCTGGGATCGTCGTCGACGACGAGGATCCTGGTCGGGTCGCTCATGACGGCCAGCATACGAGCGGGTGTATGCGCGGGTTGAGTTCCATGTCAGCAGCAGCCGGGAGCCTGCGTCCAGAAGCTTAGGCGGTCCTGAGAGCTGGATGAGAGACGAGGCAGCCCGGACATCCCGGGGCGAACGGCACGGGCAGAGGAACGTCGTTGCTCGGAACGTTTAGACACGAGGCAGCGAAACCGTGAAGGTGGCACCGTGTCCGTGGCCGCCACTCACCACTGCGACCGTCCCGCCCATCGCCTCGACAAGCGACTTCGTGATCGTGAGCCCGAGGCCGCTCCCACCGGCCTCGCGCGAGCGGGACGGCTCTCCGCGGTAGAAGCGCTCGAACACGCGAGCCGCCTGCTCAGGGGTCAGGCCCGGACCGTCGTCCCGCACCGCAACGGCCACCGAGGTCCCCTCGACGGTCAGGCTCAGCTCGACACGCCCGCCCGCCGGCGTGTAGCGGATCGCGTTGCCGACCAGGTTGTCGAGCGCCTGGCCGAGCCGAGTGCGGTCGACACGTACAGTGCCCGGCGCAACCGGTCCGACGTCGAGGCTGACGGAGCGTGCGGCGGCGAGCGGACGGTTCCGCTCCAGCGCCTCGGTGACGAGCGTGGGCGCGTCGAGCGTCTGGAGCTCGAGGTGCAGATCGTTCGACTCGGCGCGCCAGAGCGTGGCGAGATCGTCGACGAGGCGGGCCAGTCGCACGGTCTGCTCGTCGAGCACCCGCCACGCGTCGGGGCCGGGCTCGAACACGCCCGCCTCCAGGCCCTCGACATAGCCGCGCACCGACGCGATCGGGGTCCGGAGCTCGTGGGCGACGTCACCCATCAGGTCCAGCCGATGCTGCTCGATCGTCTCGAGCCTCGCCGCCATCTCGTTAAACGAGGCTGCCAGCTCGCCCAGCTCCCCTGTCGCTGGCGGGACCGGCTCGCCGTAGTCACCGCCGGCAACACGCCTGCTCGCCGACACGAGGTCGTTGATCGGGCGGGAGAGATGCGCCGAGAGCAAGACGGCCGCGGCGACGCCCACGATGACGGCCGCCGACAAGCCAAGTACCACGGCGGTTCCGACCGCGTCACCGAAGGCCGCCCGCAGGAGTGGATCCATCATCCCGCTCATGCCGCCGCCCATCCCACGCATGCCCATCGCATTCTCGAAGGCCGATGGCGCGGCGAGCCATACGCCGGCAGTGACGGCGACGACCGCAGCCCCGGCCACGGCCAGGTTGGCCGCGAGCAGTCGCCAGCGGATGCGGCCGAAGTCAGGCCGGGTCATCGATCGCTGGCTCGGAGGCGGTAGCCGACGCCGCGCACCGTCTCGACGTATCGCGGATTGGCGGGATCGTCGCCGATCTTGCGCCGCAGGTTGCCGACGTGAACCTCGAGGACATGGTCGTCGCCCACGAAGTCGATCCCCCACACCGTGTCGAGGAGCTGCTGGCGGGTCAGGACGACCCCGGGATCGCGGGCGAGCGCCTCGAGGACCGCGAACTCGAGGGTGGTGAGATCGACCGGTCGGCCCGCGACGGTCACCTCCCGGCGCGGCCGGTCGATGACGAGATCGCCCGCACGCAGCACGTCCTCTCCCGCCGTAGCGCTCGCGCCACGCCGCCGCCGAAGGAGTGCCTGGACGCGTGCCGCGAGCTCACGCGGCGAGAACGGCTTGGTCAGGTAGTCGTCGGCGCCGACGGTCAGCCCAACGATCCGATCGACCTCTTCGGAACGAGCGGTGAGCATCAGGACGTACGGATCGGAGAAGGATCGGATTCGACGGAGCACCTCCAGCCCGTCGAACCCGGGCAGCATGATGTCGAGGACGACGACGTCGGGCGCGAACTCGCGCGCCCCCTCGACTGCGGCCGGCCCGTCGCTCGCCTCAGCGACCTGCATGCCGTCACGCTCCAGGAAGCCGCGCACCACGCTCCGGATCGGGGCCTCGTCGTCGACGACGAGAACACGAACCGGCTTCGGCGGACTCGTCATGCGCTCCTCCCCTGCGACCGCGCCGCGAGGGAGCCCCGACGGCGCGGCCATGGCTCTCTGGCCATCCTAGTGGTGCAAACCCTCCGCCGAGCGTCTGTCAGCCGACGACCGTGATCGTGCCGTGCATGCCCGCTTCGTAGTGGCCCGGCACATGGCAGGCGAAGGCATACGGCCCGGATCCATCGAACGTGTAGGTCAGCGACTTCGTCTGCATCATCCCGATGTCGGCAACCTCGGCTGAGCCCGCTTGGTCTGCCGCCACGGCGTCGCCCGGCCCGACCATGAACTCATGGACAAGCGGCCCCATCGTGGTGACCTGGAAGGTGATGGTCTCGCCGCGCTGGACGGAGATCGTCGAAGGCGTGAACGCGTAGCCGGGCCCGGCGATGACCTGGATGACGCGAGGAGCGTCGGCCGTGCCGGCCGCGAACCCCTGCTCACCCGGCTGCGGGCCGTTGTCGAGCCGTGGATTGCCGCCTGGGCCGCCCATCATGCCCTGGCCGCCCATCATGCCCTGGCCGCCCATCATGCCCTGGCCGCCCATCATTCCGGGGCCGTTACCCTGACCGCCCACCATGCCCCCGAACCAGCCCTGGCCTCCTGTCTGCGGGTACGACGCGAGGACGGCGCCCGCCCCGATGAGCACGACGCCAACGATTACGAGCACGAGACCGGCGAGGCCCAGTCGCCGCCCGCTCATCGCCCTTCCTCCAAAACCTGCTTCGCCGAGCGATACTCGACTTCGGTGATCTCGCCGCGTGCAAAGCGCATTCGAAGCAGCTCGAAGGCGTCCTGTCCGATGGGCTGACTCATCGGAGGCTGGGTCTGCGTCGCTGGGGCGACGCGTCCGCCCAGCCAGGCGATCAGCAGCACTACCCCGATCACGACGACGATCATCCCGAGCATTCCCAGAAAGCCGCCGAGCCCAAACCCGACTCCGCTTCCGTACATCATCTGAACGACTCCTTGGTCTAGGTACCCCTCGCGGGGTCAGTGACCACGATGGAGGTCGTTCATCAGGTCGTCCGCTGGGCTCGCGCAAGATTGGCTCAAGAGTCACAGCCGGGGGCCGTTTGTCCCTTCGAAACACGGGCGCGGTCCCGGCAGGGATACGAAGGCCAGTGGCACCCCGGAAGTCTCAGATCCGATTCATCTGGCGCTCAGCGAGGCTGGCCAAGGTGCATCCGCATGCGGTATCGCTCGTGGAGGCTGCCCGATGGCCATCGCATCTGAGTTTGTGGTCCTCGACTCGCATGACCAGCCTGCCGCGGCGTGCGTGGTGTGCGGGAACGACATCGCCGCAGGACAGGGCGTTACGGCCTCGTACCTCGGCCGGACGCTTCGGTTCAAATGTCCCGGCTGCTTCTCCGGTTCCAGGCTAACCCTGACCGGTTCCTTGCGGGTCAAACCGGTGGCTGCTGCGGCGGTGCGCATGACCACTCGCCCGCGAGCGAATGGGCGTGAACGGGGTCGGCGGCGCTGGTGCTATGCCTTCCCGACCTTCCACGGCGGCGTGGGCGAGGCGATCGGCGCCTACGCCCGCGCCCTCGTCCAGGTGCTCGATCCCGACGCGAAGCTGATGGTCGAGTAATCGGATCGTCCTGTCCCCCGACAGATTCCGACCTCTTGGCGCAGGTGGGTTTCGTCCGGCGCGAACCAGCGGAGGTCACTGCTGGTATCGTGTCACGATAACGATGGCCGATACCTTAGTCCGAGACTTCTTCCTCGGGTTCATCAAGGTCCACATCCTCCATCACGCGGCGATCGAGCCCGTGTACGGCGTGGCCCTGATCGATGAGCTCCGTCGGCACGGATACGAATTGAGCCCGGGGACGCTCTATCCGATCCTGCACGACCTCGAGCGGACGGGAAGGTTGGTCCGCGAGGAGCGCGTGGTCGGCGGCAAGCTCCGCAAGTATTACGCGATTACCGACGACGGCCGCCGGGCGCTCGCCGAGGCCCGGCGCAAGATCGCCGAGTTGGTCGACGAGGTCCTCGAGACCGCCGGCGGAGCGACCTGATGGATCTGCTCATTCCGAGCGCGCAGGCCGTGGTCGGCCTCGTCCTCGTCCTCATCTTCGCCGAGCGCCTCGTTCGCGGCGTCGCCGGACTGGCGGCCGGTCTGGGCCTGTCGGCCTTCCTGCTCAGCGTCGTCTTTCTCGGCTTCGACCCCGAGAACCTCGCCGTCGGGGCCGCCGGAGCATACGAAGGCGCGAGCGGTCTCGCGCTCGGCTCGATCGTGGGCGCGGCGATGGTGGCGCTCGCCCTCGCCTTCGGCATCACCGCACTCATCGTCCCGATGCGGTTCGAGCGGGCACCGCTCGCCGTCCTCGGGGTGCCGGTCGCCGCGGTCCTCCTGCTGGCCGCCCTGGCGTGGGACGGTGAGCTGACTCGCTCCGATGGCCTGGTCCTCCTGGCCGGCTACGCCGTGACGATCGGCTACCTGTGGTGGCTCAGCCGCCACGGCATCGACATCGAGGCTGACAGCGAGGTTGCCGCGGAGGCCGAGGAGGCACGCGAAGCGGGGGCCGGGCGTTCGGCCGTGCTGCTCCTCGTCTCCCTTGCCGGCGTCGCGGTGGGCGGCGAGCTCCTCGTCCTCGGCTCGTCCGACCTCATCGGCCGTCTGGGGCTGTCCGAGACCGTCGTCGGGATGACGATCCTGGCACTGGCGGTGAGCATCGAGGAGCTGGCCCGCGAGCTGCCAGCCGCGCTCAAGGGTCGCGCCGAGATCAGTTACGGCAACGTGGCCGGTTCGGCGGTCGGCTTCTTCCTCCTCAACGCCGGGCTCATCGCCCTCCTCGCTCCGCTCGAGGTCGACGGGCCCACGCGCACGTTCTACCTGCCCTTCGCGATCGGCACCGTCGTCCTCGTGTCGGCGCTGCTGTGGACGCGACGCGTCGGCCGTCCGGCCGGTGCGATCCTCGTCCTTCTCTACGCGGTCTTCGCGGTCGGCGGCTACGTCCTGTTCGGAGCACCGGCCACGACATGACCGCCGCTGCGTCCCACGCTGGCGGCCCGCTGCGCTCGATCGTCGACGTCCTGGCCGTGTCGCTCCGGCTGGGACTCACCTCGTTCGGCGGGCCGATCGCCCACCTCGGCTATTTCCGCCGCGAGTACGTCGAGCGCCGCGGCTGGATCGATGAGCATTCGTACGCCGACCTGCTCGCGCTCTGCCAGTTCCTGCCCGGGCCGGCCAGCAGCCAGCTCGGCATCGCGATCGGCACCCGGCGGGCCGGGATGGTGGGTGGGCTCGTGGCCTGGCTCGGCTTCACCCTGCCGTCGGCGATCGCCCTGGTTGCCTTCGGCCTGCTCACCGCGTCGGTCGACCTCTCGCCCGCGGGCTGGGTCCACGGCCTCAAGCTCGCCGCCGTGGCGGTCGTGGCGCAGGCCGTGTACGCCATGGCCCGGACGCTCACTCCCGATTGGCCGAGACGGCTCGTCGCCGTCCTCGCCGCGGTGGTTGCCCTGCTCTGGACGACGCCCTTCTCGCAGGTTGCGATCATCGCCGCCGGGGCGCTGGTCGGCCGGTTCCTGTTGGTGCCGCCGGCGGCCCGGCCGACCGGACCGGAGTCGAGCCCGATCTCGCGGCGGGTCGGCGTCCTCGCCCTCGGCGCCTTCTTCGGACTGCTGCTCGGCCTGCCACTGCTAAGAGCCGTCGCGGACGGCCAGGCGCTGGCCTTGTTCGACACCTTCTACCGTGCGGGTGCGCTGGTGTTCGGTGGCGGCCATGTGGTCCTGCCGCTCCTGCACTCGACCGTCGTCGAACCAGGCTGGGTCAGCAACGACCAGTTCCTCGCCGGCTACGGCGCGGCCCAGGCCGTGCCCGGGCCGCTGTTCACGTTCTCCGCCTACCTCGGCACGGTCTCAGCGCCGCCGCCCAACGGACTCGCCGGGGCGACGATCGCGCTGGTCGCGATCTTCCTGCCCTCGTTCCTGCTGATCTTC
>VEOW01000243.1 GCA_012026785.1 Chloroflexota bacterium
CCGCGCTGGCGGGACCCGCGGACGCGAGCCAGCCGGCCGTCTCCACCTCGGAGCCGATCAGGCTCAGGACGTAGGCGAGCTGCGGCCGGAAGAGCACGAGGATCGCGATGGCGATCACCGCCGCGAGCGCGATGATGAGGCCGACCTCGACGCTCACCTGCCCGGCAGCGTGCCCCCGGGGGCGCGACCTCACGACTCGGCCGGCGGCGCGGGGACCGGGAAGCGCGCCGTCACGCTCCGCCCGTCTTCGGCAACCTCCACCCGGCCACCGGCCGCGGCGGCGCGGTCGACGATCTCCCGGCGCACCTGGGGTGCGAGGGCCGCCATGCTCCCGGCCGTCGCCGCGCGCGCCCGCCGCTCGTCGACCATCGCGCGAAGTGCCGCCGGCATGTCCGCCCGGGGCTCCTCGAGGGGCGCCTCCGTCGGAGGGGGGTAGACGGCGCGGACCGCCACCTCGAGCTCGTCGCCCCAGTCGAGCGTGAGCATCACCTTCTCGGGCGCCCCGTCGGCCAGCCCGGCGACCGCCTCGTCGGCGACCCGGAAGACGGTGCTCTCGAGGTCCATCGGGAGCCGCCGGTCGGTGCCGAGCGACTCGAACTCCACCGGCAGGCGTGCCCGCCGGCTCCGGTCGCGGGCGACGCGGCGGAGCGTCGGGACGAGCCCCAGGTCGTCGAGGACCATGGGGCGGACGTCGAAGATGAACGTCTTCGTCGCCTCGAGCGTTCGCTGGACCATGGCCACCAGCTCGCCGACCTCGCCGCGGGCCGCCTCCGGGTCGCGATCGAGCAGCCGGTCGACGATCTGCGCCTGGAGGACGATGTTCGTGAGGCTCTGGGCCGGCCCGTCGTGCATTGCCCGCGCGATGTCGCGACGGAGATCCTCCTGCGCGGCCAGGACGACCCGGCTCATGGCCGGCGCGTTCGCCGACCCTGCCGGCCCCGTCCCAGCCGTCGCCGATCCGGCTGCTCCGGCCGCTCCGGCCGGCGAGGGGAACGCCGTGGTGTCGATCCCCGCGGCCATCTCGCGGAGCCGGACGAGGCCGTCCCGGTAGCGCTCCAGGATCTTCTGCTTGCCGGCGAGGACGTCGAGCTGGGCTTCCATGACCGCCGCCCGCCGCGTGAGGTTCACGAGCTGGGCGTTCGTCTCCGCGACGTCGCCCGACGGAGCGGCGGGGCCGAGCGACGCGAGCCGCTCGGCGACCTGGATCCGTTTCTGCTCGTGGCGGCCGGCCTCCGTGCGCGCCTGTCCGACGAGGAGCTCGATCTCGGCCAGCTCGCGGCCCAGGCCCTCGATCTCGCGGTTGACCGTGTTGGCCTCGGCGTACAGGTGGTTGGCCAGGTCCTCGAGACTCGCCGGTGCCTCGCTCGCCGGTGCCTCACTCCCCGCGGCCCCGCTCGCGGGGGCCTCGCTCGCCGGGTGCGCCGATTCGCCGGTGGACGTGCCGCCCACCGGCTCGGCGGCCTCGCGTGTCTCTGCGGTGGTGACCTCAGTCCTCCGGCATCTTGATCCAGCCCTGGCGCATCGCGTAGACGACGGCCTGGGTCCGGTCATTGACGGCCAGCTTGCGCAGGATGGAGCTCATGTGGTTCTTGACTGTCTGCTCGCTGATCGAGAGGGCGTAGGCCACCTGCTTGTTGGTCATGCCCTGGGCGATGTTGTCGAGGATCTCGACCTCGCGCGGCGACAGCGGCGCGAAGATCGGCTGGGCCTCCTGGCCGTAGATCGCCAGCTCGCGGAACTCCTTGAGAACGCGCGAGGCGACGGCCGGCTTGGAGAAGACCTTGTCGTTGATGAGGAACTCGCCGGCCGAGACACGCCGGATGACGTGGATCAGGTCCTCGGGGCTGATGTCCTTGATGATGAATGCGGCGGCGCCGGCCTTGATCGACGCGAACAGCGATTCCTCGTCCTCGTCCTGGGCCATCACGATGACCGCGGTCGCGGGCAGCTCGCGCCGGATCCGCTGGGTCGTCTCGATCCCGCCCGGGGCAGGGAGGGACAGGTCCATGAGGACGATGTGCGGCGAGAGGGCGTCGGCCATCTCGAGCGCACCGCGGCCGTCGGCGGCCTCGCCGACGAGCTCGAAGTCGCGCTCGCGGCCCAGGATGTTGCTGATGCCGACGCGGACCAGCGCGTGGTCGTCGACGATCAGGATGCGGATTCGATCGTTCGCGACGGCCGTCCCGCCGCGCCGACCGTCACTGGTCTTCGTCTCGGTCATTCGCGAACCTCCCCAGGGGTCGGCATGCCCATGGCACCCGGCGGGATCGACATCCGGACTACGGTTCCGAGAGCCTGCCCGGATCGTACGTCGAATCGTGCTCCAATCAGCTCGGCCCGTTCTCGCATGAAGTGCAGGCCGAAGTTACGACGCGGACCATCGGTCCGTCCGTCGGCGTCGAACCCGCGACCATCGTCGCGGACCTCGACCGTCCAGCCGCCATCGGTCTCGGACTCGACGCGGACTCGAATGCCCGTCGGGGCAGCATGCTTGCGGGCATTCTGAAGGGCTTCCTGGATGACACGCAGGATGACGATTTCGACCGTCTCGGGCAAGCCGTCGACACCCTCGTCGAGGTCGACCGTGACCGGGACTCCGAGGGCCGACTCGGTCTGCTGGGCGGCCTCGTGGATCGCGCCACCGAGACCAAGGTCGGCCAGCAGCGGGGGCCGCAGCTGGCTCAGGTAGGCCCGCACGCCGCGGAGCTCGCGGGTCAGGACCTCGCGCAGGCCGCTCAGCTCGGCGCGCGCCGCCGCCTCGTCGCGGTCGAGCAGCCGCTGCACGACCTCGACCTGGAAGATGGCGTTCGACAGCGCCTGGGCCGGCCCATCATGGACCTCGCGCGCGAGGCGGCTTCGCTCGGCCTCCTGGGCCTCGACGATCCGCATCTGCAGGTCGACCGGCGAGGTCGGGCTGGTCATGTCGCCGACGAGGCTGTTGTCCTCGCGGGCCAGGAATAACCAGGCGTTCTCGAGGCTCTTGACCGCCAGCTCCACTCGCGCCAGCGCCGACCGCTCCGCACCGACTTCCTGGCTCGCCACCGCCTCGTCGCGCCGGAGGGTGTCGGCGCTCGCGCCCCCGCCTCCCGCGGCGCTCGTGACTCCCCCAGACTCGGCCGCCGAGGAGCTCGCCGCGACCGCCGCCCGCAACGCCTGCCAGTGCTCGACCTGCTCGAGGTAGGCCGCGCGGTACCGCTCGCGGACGTCGCGGAGGGTGTTGGCGCTCGCCGAGACCGCGGCCTGGGCTTCCGCCAGCAGGGCGGCCAGGCTGCCCGTCGAACCCGAGCTCTCCGCGCGTGCCTCGGTCATCTGCCCCCCGGCGTCGTGCCCCTCTGAACCCAGGCTCACGTCGGGGTCGTGACCGTTGCGCTGAAAGGCGGTCGGGCGGAACCCCAGACCCTCGCTCCCGGCGCGGTCCCCCGCCTCGGTCTTCACCTCGCCGAGTATAGGGACGGGTCATGGGCCCTCAGTAGCGCGAAGGTCCCATAACCCCACAGGACCAACCGCGCCCCCGGCCGCGCCGGCCCGCGCCCCGGGCCGCGCCGGCCCACGCCGCCGGCACCGCCATTGGCCGCCGCCGCCGCCATTGGCCGTCCCCCGCGGCGGCACGGGACGTGTCCTTGCGGTGTCCGCTGATCTCCTCGCCGCCTCATACATTTCGCCCACGATGCCTGTGGAGGCATAACGGCGGCTGCCGGAGCCCTGCGACTGCTCGTATGTCTCCACGATGCCTGTGGAGGCATGACGCGGCTGCCGGAGCAACGACGGCTCGACGGCCCTTATGCCTCCACTCGCATCGCCGACGAAGAATGAAATTTCCGGGCGGTACGGCCGCGGAGTGGGGCTACGAACCGGTCGGAGGCGGCTTGCCAGGGGGCTCAGGGGCAGCGGATGCGGAAGGCCAGGACGTCGTCGAGGGGGTGGGAGCCGGCCGACGCCGGCAGCTCGAGCGGCACGAAGCAGGCGGCGTCGGGGCCGCCCGAGAGGATGGCGGCCGGCCAGACGCCGGTGTTCGAAGCCTCGACGACCAGGAGACGCGCTGGTGGGTCGAACGACCGGGCCAGGTCCAGGATCGAGGCGGGCGGCTCGTTGGGCAGGGCGATCGCGCGGTGGCGGGTCTCCTCGGCGAACCAGATCGGGAAGTCGGTGATGACCGGCCCGGGCTCGTCCTCGAGCGGCGCCCCGGCGGCAGCCAGGGCAGCCGGCAGGGCGGCGTAGCGGGCGGCGGTGGAGCGGCCGGTCGCGCCTTCCGAGGGCAGGACGACGGCCGTGAACAGCAGGCTCGCGGAGATCGCGAAGGCCGCGCCCAGCCAGGCGACCGGTTTCGACCAGCCGCGCCGGGCGCTGACACGGGCGAAGAGGCGGTCGAAAGCCAGCAGGGCCGAGATGATCAGCAGGACGTGGATCGCGCCGGCGGCGTGCTGGAAGGTGCCCCAGGTCGTCGAGACCGGGAAGACGAGGCTCGCCACCGCGAAGACGAGGATCGAGAACAGCAGCAGCGGGCGGAGCGCAGGCGTGCGCGTGAGGTCGAGCAGGCCGATGAGGCCGATGACCGAGAGCGGCACCCCGAGGAACAGCAGGACCGTCACGAGGTTGTGGAGGAAGCCGATCCAGCGGAGCTCGAGCAGGCGCGGCAGGCCGGCATCGAGGTAGCGCCCGAGCGTCGGCTGGTCGTGCCAGGCGAAGATGTCGCGGCCGTCGAGGCTGAGGGCGTTGAGGAGGGCCTGGCCCGGAAAGGGCGTGCCGAATTCGAGCCAGTCGCGGATCGCCCATGGGGCGAAGACGAGGATCGAGACCGCGGCGGGCAGGGCGATGAGGCGGAACCAGCCGCCGAGGTTGGGGGCGAGGCGCCAGGCCAGGATCGCCCAGGTCAGCGCGAGGAGGATCGCCTCGGTGCGGGTCAGGGCAGCGAGGCCGAGGAGCAGGCCCAGGAGGACGAGGGGGGAGCGGCGAATCTTACCTCCGTGGCGGTACTCCCGTGAGATTCGATTCATGACCACCACCGCCCCGAGCACCAGCACCCCGAACAGCAGCGTCGAGTCCGGCAGGGCCGCCGGCAGGACGAGCGGCAGGTACGCCGCGATCGTCAGGCCCGTGCCCAGCACCAGCGTCCGGGCCCGGTTCGGCGGCAGGCTCCGCTCGATCGCCACGTCCGCCGCGAGGCGCCAGCCCAGCACGGCCAGGATCGCGAACGACACGACCGACATCAGCTGCGCCGCCGAGAACGTCGGCCCGAGGAGCGCCATCGGCACCGCCGCGAGGAGCGTCGGCAGCGGCAGCCAGACCTCGAATGCCGGGCGCGGGAACGCCAGCGGCGGCGTCTGGAAGCTCCAGATCGCGTCGGTCGTCAGGCCGCGGCCCTCGACCAGGTTGCGCCCGACCCCGACGTAGTAGGCGACGTCCTCTGGCCGCGGGAAGACGATGATGCTCGAAGCCCAGGCGCCCATCGCCAGTGCCAGCCCGAACACGAGCGCCGCCGACGCCCACGCCTCGCCGCGGCTCATCGCGCTACCCGCACCGGGCGTCCTCGGGCGAGGTGCAGACGGGATAGAACGCCAGGGTCGGCAGCCCGTCATCGGCGGCCGGGACCGTGAAGACCGGGGGCCCGATCCACGACGGCCGATCGCCTTCGAGGACGGGGACCATGGCTCGAACGGTGTCCGACCGTTCGACGATCAGCCAGCGGGTCGAATACGCCCGGGCGACCGCCTCGATCGTCTCGATCGAATCGTCGGGCATGACGACCCCGGGCCGCCCGGTCCAGTACTTGTAGCCCCCGGCGTCGATCGCCAGCAGCCGGTCGTCGGTTCGAACCCCCAGCCGGTCGAGCTCGGCCGCGAGGGCCAGCCGGGGCTGGCGGGTGGCGTCCCAGCCCGAGTGGACCGAGGGCGTGAAGATCGCCGCGCTGGCGATCACGAGGCCGACGATCGCCCAGACGAAGATCGAGCCGGCGAGGCCGGTCTCCCAGTGACGGCGGCGGCCGGCGATCCAGGCGACGAGCAGCAGGATGCCCTCGACCGACAGGATCGCGGCGTGCGGCGCGAGGCCGATGGCGGTGTGGATGAAGGCCCCGCCGGGGACGTGCAGCGGGTAGAGGATGGTCGCGCCGGCGAAGGCCACGAACGTGTAGACGAACCACGGCTGGAAGGCCACCGAGTGCCGCCGCGCCAGCGCGCCGATGACCAGGAACGGCACGAGCACGACGCTGCAGATCATGACCGCGAAGTTGCCGAGCGCGCCCGCGAGCCCGGCGAGGCGCGATTCGAGGATCGCCGGCAGGCCCTGGGCGAAGAAGCGTTCCGGTGAGTGCTCGACGGTGATCGAGTTCCACTCGCTGATGTGAACGAGCCACAGGGCCGTGCCATTCGAGGACGTCGGGGAGATCGAGCCGAAGACGGCCAGCTGGCGGGCCCACCACGGGCCCATCACGAGCAGGAACAGGACGAGGGCGAGCAGCGCGGCGAAGACCGGGATCGGGTGCCTGTCGTCCATGTGGGTCCATGCCCGATTCCCACGCCGTGCCCGCCACCACCGCAGCCGATCCGCCAGCCACACCAGCCCGCCCGCCCCGGCCAGCACCACGCCGTCGTTGCGGGCCAGCGTCGCGAGCCCGGCGAGGAGCCCGGCGAGGGCGAACGAGCGGCCGCTGCCCCGCAGGCCCCGGGCGGTCATCCACAGCGTGGCGGCGACAAGCGGGTGGAGGATCGCGAAGTTCTCGGGCTGGACCATGAACGCGGCCACGGCCCCGGGAACCGCCGAGATGACGCCGGCCGCGGAGGCGACCAGGGGCCGGGCGCCGGCATCGCGGGCGATGGCCCACGTCAGCGGCGCGGCGAGGGCGCCGATGAGGACGCCCGGCAGTGCCGCGGCCAACGCAGTCGGCCCGAGCAGCGAGATGAACGGCGCCTGGAGGAAGCTCGCCAGTGGCAGCCAGTGGGCATTCGAGGGCACCGGCAGCACGGCCGGGGCGGGGATCCGGTTGCCGACCTCGGCGAAGATCCAGATGAAGTCGACGTTCAGGCCGTGGCCGGCCGCGATCGCCCGGGCGACGTCGACGTAGTAGTAGGAGTCGGGATAGGCCGGGTCGGGGTACAGCCAGACGAGGACGCCACGGACGCCGAGGGCGAGCAGGAACAGCGCGACCGGGGTCCGCACGACGCGGCGAGCCTACCAAAACACCGCGAACCCGAAGAGCGGTTGCTACGATCTGCTACAGATGCTACGATGGACCCCATGGCACGAACGATCAGCCAGCGCGAGCTCCGCAACGACTCCGCCGCCGTCCTGCGTGACGTGCAGGGCGGACAGACGATCACCGTCACCCGCAACGGCATGCCCGTGGCCGAGCTGCGTCCGGTCGGCCAGCGCCGGTTCGTTCCCCGTTCGACGATCGAGGCGGCGGCTCGGCACGCCCCCCGCGTGAGCCTGGCCCGGCTGCGCGCCGACCTCGACGCCGTCGTCAACCCGTCCGTCGATGACTGACCCGGCGCGAGGCCCGACGGCCGGCGGCGCAGCTCCGATGACTCGCGGCCTGCTCGACACCTCGGTCGTCATCGACCACGACCTGATCGACCCGGCGCGACTGCCGGACGAGTCGGCAATCTCGGCGGTCACGCTTGCCGAGCTTGCGGCTGGTCCCCATGCCACCGACGACGACGGCGAACGGGCACGCCGCCAGGACCGCCTGCAGTGGGCCGCATCGACGTTTGATCCCCTGCCATTCGACACGGACGCGGCAAGGGCCTACGGGCGGGTGTTCGCGGCGATGCGTTCAGCCGGCCGGTCCAGCCGCACGAGGCTCGCCGACCTCCTGATCGCCGCCACGGCGATTGCCTACGATCTAGACCTCTACACCCGCAACGCGGCCGACCTGGTCGGGCTCGACGAGGTCCTTCGGATTGTCGAGGTCTGACGATCGACCGACCGGCTCTGCAGGCGGCGGGCCTCCGTCGGCCACAGCGGGCTGGCGGCCCCATCCCAGCAATGGGATCACGGCCACGAGCAGCGTCAGGTTGACCGGCCAGAGCGCGGGCATGGCCAGGGTCGCACCGACCGGCACGAGCCAGGCCGCGTCACGCCGGGCGGCGAACCACACGAGCGCGGCGGCGATGGGTAGCCGGACGAGCAGCGGGACCGGGAAGTAGGCCCAGTCGATGTTGACACCGGTGTTCTCGAGGAGCGACCGGATCCATTCGAACCACAGGCCGGGAGCGACGACGAACGAGAGGGCCGCGACCGCCCCGGTCGCGCCGATCGCGATCGCGAGCGAGCGCCACTCCCGTCGCGCCGCGAACCACAGGATTCCGACACCCGGCGTGACCTTGGTCAGCAGGATGAACGCCCAGGCCGCCGGGTAGCGCATCCCGACGACGACCGCGACGGCCATCAGCGGCTCGATGTTGCCGCGGATGAGCTCGATGCCCACGAAGCCGGTGAGCAGCACGAACGGCAGCCACCAGCGGGCGACCCACGCCAGCGCCGCGGCCGTGAGCGCGTACCACGCGGCCAGGAAGGCGTGGAACGGCAACGCCATGAGCGGCGCCAGGGCCTGCAGGAAGACGGGGGAGTAGTAGTACGCGGCCTCCGAGCCGAGTACCGGCCGGCCGTACATCTGGCCGCGTGCCGCCTCCCAGTAGGAGCGCGCGTCGTAGGCCTCGCCCGCGGAGACGTCACTGGCCGTCAGCCAGGCGCCGTAGAGCATCCAGGCGAGGACCGCGAGGCCGGCGAGGAACAGGCCGTGCCGAATCGCGCGGGAGTATCCGGGCGTCAGCTGAAGGCGTCCGAGTGCCACGCGGCAACGCTACCACCCGGCTTCGGCCCCACCGAACCCGCCGAAGGTACCGGCGCGTTGTTGACCCCAGCCGGGAGTTGACGCCACGGCGTGAGGGCCGATGCTATGCGCCCATGACGAGGGATCGGGGGATCGCCACCTCGCGCCGTACGGTCGTGCGGCGCGCGATTCGTGATGGGCTCATCGTTTCCGGGCTGCTGTTCGGCGTGTACCTCTTCGCGGTGGTCGGCCCGCAGGTCCAGTCCGTCGGCTTCGACGCCTACGCCTACTGGTCGGTGTCGCTCGACGACCCCTACGCCACGCCCGTCGGGCAGCTCGGGGCGTTCCCATATACGCCCGTCGCCGCCCGCCTGTTCGCGGCTGCCGGCGCCCTGGCCTGGCCGACGTTCCTGTGGCTATGGCTGGCGGTCCTGCTCGGGACGGCGGTCTGGCTCGGAGGATGGCGCTGGTGGCTGGCGGTCCTGGCATTCCCACCGGTTGCCCTGGACCTGTACCACGGCAACATCCATCTGTTGATGGCGGCGGCCATCGCGCTGGGCTTCCGGTATCCGGCGGCCTGGGCCTTCGTCCTCGTCACGAAGGTCACGCCGGGCGTCGGGCTCCTGTGGTTCGCCGTCCGGCGCGAGTGGCGGAATCTCGCGATCGCCTGCGGGCTCACCGCGGCCATCGTGGCCGTCAGCCTCATGGTGGACGCCCGACTCTGGGCAACCTGGCTCGAGAACGCCGTCGGCGGAACCCTCCGGGAGGGCGCCGCCCAGTCCCAGATCGACATCCCCCTGTTGATCCGGCTCCCGATCGCCGCCGCGCTCGTCATCTGGGGCGCTCGAACCGACCGGTCGTGGACGGTTCCCGTCTCGGCCGCCCTTGCGCTGCCTGTCCTCTGGCTTTCCGGGTTCGCGATCCTCGCCGCGCTCCCGGCGATCCTTCGCCCTGAGCTGCGTCCGGCGGGGAGGGCGGCGACCTCGACGTTGGCGGCTCGGCCGAGCCGCGGGACGGCGGGGGCCGCGACATGAACCGACGACCTGGTGGCTACGTGCCGCGCGACGGGGATCTGCCCGTCTACGAACTCCACACCGAGGTGTGGGACGAGGAGCTGGCCGCCCTGCCCCAGCCCAGCCAGGCCGAGCGCGCGGTCGCGGCGGCGCGAGCCAGTGCCGGCCCGCAGCTCAGGCACGCAGCCGATCTTGCCCTGTTCGCGCTCGCCGTCATCGGCGCGATCGCCGGGGCGATCGTCGGCTTCCAGCACCTGACCGGCGACCCGCTGGCCGACACCGTCGCCTACTTCGAGGCCTCCAACCGCCTCAACCACGGCCAGCCGCTGTACCCCTCGGGGGTCGATCCCAGCACCAACGAGATCTACCTCTACCCGCCGCTCCTCGCCGTCGTGATGCGCCCGGTCGCGCTGCTCGGCTACGAGTTCTACGCGCTCGTCTGGGAGGCGATCGTGATCGTGTCGTTCGTGGCCCTGCTGCGCTATCTCGGCGTGCGGCGGCGGGCGGTCTGGCTGGCGATCGGGATCCTCGGCGTGCCGATCGCCTGGGCCCTGACGGTCGCCCAGGCCCACGTCCCGATGACCTATCTCATCGCTCTCGGCCAGCCGTGGTCGGTGGCGCTCGCGGCGAACCTCAAGCTGTTCCCGGCGCTGCTCGCGCTGTGGTGGCTGGGCCGCCGCGACTACGAGTCGCTGCTGGCATTCCTCGCCTGGGCCGCGCTCCTCGGCCTGGGTCAGCTGCTGCTCGAACGCCAGGGCACGCTGGCCTTCTTCGGCAGCGTCGGCCTGGACCAGCTGGGCGAGGTTCGAAACTTCTCGCCGTTCGTCCTCCATCCGGCCCTGTGGGTCGGCCTCCTGGCGGCCGGCGCACTCGCCGTCCTGGCCCTCGCTCGAACCCGCTGGGGCTGGCCAGCGGCGGTCGCCCTCGCCACCCTCGCCCCGCCGCGGCTGCTGGTCTACATGCTGACCAGCCTGCTGGCGGCCCTTCGCCAGCCGAAGGTGGCAGGGGTGGCCGACCCGGACGCGGACTGGGACGTCGCCTCCGTCTTCAGCCGCTCGGTTCGATGAGCTACGTCGGCCCGGATCGCCGACAGGGAACGCCGCCCACCGGGCTCGATCGAGGACGGAGCTCGGGGCTCGATGGCCTCCGGGCGATGGCGGCCGTCATCGTCGTGCTGTTCCACCTCCAGACCGTGTCGGGCGTGTCATTCGGGCCGTTCGCGCCGCTGGTCCACGGCGGCGACACCGGCGTGTTCGTGTTCTTCGCGCTGTCGGGCTACCTGCTCTACAAGCCGTTCGTCGGCGGCCGTCCCGACCTCGTGAGCTACGGCGCGAAACGGGTCGGGCGGATCGTGCCCGGCTACCTCGTGGCCCTCGTCGGGCTCGTCGTCCTGACCGGCAGCCGGCTGCCGCTCGAGCACCCGCTGCCGTACCTCGCGATCGCCTCGAGCTACGACCTGGAGCTGCGGGGGTTCCTCGGCAATGCCTGGACGCTGTCGGCCGAGGTGCTCTTCTACGCGACGCTGCCGCTGATCGCGGCCTGGGTCGGCCGCGGAGGCGCCGGCCGCGGCGAGCTTCGGCGCCTGGCCGTGCTGGGTCTCGCCTCCGTGGCGGCATCGCTGCTCCACATCGTGACCCTGACCTGGGACACGGCCTGGCTGATCGGCACGTACCCGGTCGTGTTCTACGCCTTCGTGCCGGGCATGGCGCTCGCGGTCGTCGAACGCCGCCACCCGGCCGTCTTCGCGCGACTGGCCCACCCGGCTATGCCTGTCGTGGGCATAACGCTGATCGCGGCCGGGGCGCTGCTGCGCGGCATGCCGATCCCGGTCGGTGCCGCCATCGGGACGCCGCTCGTCATGGGCTGGCTGCTTCACCACCGAGTGCCGGCGCCGAAGGCCCTCGCCTTCGCCGGCGGCGCGTCGTACGCGGCGTACCTGTGGCACAAGGACCTCTTCATCGCCTTCGGGCCGTGGCTCGGGCTGGCCCTGACGATCGGTGCCTCGGCCCTGTCGTGGTGGCTGATCGAGCGCCCGGTCCTGGCCAAGGTCCACTGGTGGACCGCCCTTCGAACCCGCCCGGAGGCGCAGGCGGTCCAGGCTCCGGTGCCCGCCGGGGCGCCGTGACCGTCGGGTTCGAACCCAGCCGCTCCCGGCTCTTCGCCCGGGCGCTCCTGGGGGCGCTGGCGATCGTCGTCCTGCTCCCGCCCGCGCTCGTCCTCGCCGGGGCGTTCCTGCCGGACGCCCCGGTCGTCGGGCGGTTCGGGGCGTTCGTGAATTCGAACCTCGCGCTCGTCTGGCTCCTGGTCGTCGTTGCGGCGGTCCTGGCGGCCTCGGCCGTCGTGGTCGCTCGAAGCCCCTTCGGCGTCGCTGTGCTGGCCCTCGCGGTGCTGGTCGGCGCGGGCGCGGGCGTCGTCACGATCCAGGTGTTCGGCTTTGCCGGCGAGCACTGGGCCCAGGTCTCGCTCCTCCGCCAGCTCACCCCCACCCCGGCGCCCGGCGAGCCCGACGCGCGGGTGACGATCGCCACGGTCGACGGCGAGGCGCTCGAAGCCGAGATCTGGCGGGCACCCGAGGGCGCCCCGAACGCCAGCCCGACGGGCCGGCCGGCGGTCGTCTTCGTCCACGGGGGTGGCTTCGCCGACGGCGACCTCGGCATGCGGCCCCACACCTTCCGGTACCTCGCGGACGCCGGCTACCCGGTCGTCGACGTCTCATACCGCCTGACGCCGCCGCCGCGCTGGCAGGACGCGCCGCGCGACGTCGTCTGCGCCCTCGCCTGGCTGCCGACCGTGGCGTCGCTCTACGGGATCGACGTCGGGCGGGTCGCCGCCATGGGCGAGTCAGCCGGGGGCAGCCTGGCCCTCCTCGCCGGCTACGGGGCGGGCACCGACGCACTTCCGTCGTCATGCGGCGGTGATCCTTTGCGGCCGGCGGCCGTCATCGCGATCTCGCCGGCGGCCGATCTCGAGGGCATCTGGGCGGACGGCACGCTGCAGATCCAGGGCCGCCGCTTCCCCGAGGCCTATGTCGGCGGCCCGCCCGCGGAGTTCCCCGAGCGCTACGAGGCGGCCACGCCGTTCCGGCTCGCTCGCCCGGACGCCCCGCCGACGCTCATCGTCACCGGCGGCATCGACCACCTCGTCCGCCCGGCCCGGGTGATCGGCCGCGCCGAGCGGCTGACCTCGGCCGGCGTCGACGTTCGACTGGTCGTGGTGCCCTATGCCGACCATGGCTTCGACGGCGAGGCCAACGGCCTCGGCGCACAGGTGCTGGAGGTCATCGTGCCGGCGTTCCTCGCCGAGGTGCTCGTCGCAAGCTGAGAGAGGCGGCGCCGAGCCGCCGAGCCCGCGCCCGCCGCCACCCAGCGCCCGCCCCTCCGGCGCCCGCCGCCGCCCAGCTCTCGCCGCTGCCCAGCTCCTTGATGGTCCCGATGACCATGCAGTGGTCAAACCTGGGCCTACCAGGCCCCAAGCCTGTCGCCAAGGCCGCCATGGGGTCGACACGGGCCGTCACTCGAGCTTGCTCGTGGGTGGCCCGAGCGTGGAACCACCCTGACCGGCGCCAGCCGCCTCACCTTGTGCCCTCGAAAGCCCCGGAATGACTACGTGCTGGTCATCCAAAGGTCGAAGGTCGAGACGCGGTTGATCCGGACCCCGCCGGAGGAAGACGCCTGTGCTGTATCATAACTGATCATGCAGAGCCGGCAGAGCGTGCAAACCACAGAGAACCAGCCGAAGCTGTTTCTCACCCCCGCGGAGGTCGCCGCGGACCTGCGCGTCAGCACGTCGACCGTACTGCGCCTGATCCACGCCAATAAGCTGCCGGCGATCGCGGTATCGGAGCGGATCTACCGCATTCCCGCCGCGACGCTGGAACGCTTCAAGGCCGGCACGCTGAACCGGCGGTTCGACATTCGAGTTCGGCGGGCGGCAGGACCTGCACCGAGGCTTGGCGCCGACGAGACGTTGCCGGAGCCCCGGCCAGCCTCAGTCACTCGGGCTGGCTGATTGGCAACGCACCGAGCGCTTGAGCGTCGGGTCGACGCCTTGGCGACGACGCTCTGGAGCATCGGCGCGGAGGTTCCGGTACCGGAGCTGATCGAGTATGACGGCGAGGAGCTCGCCTTCGCATTCGGCGCGCTCCTCCCCGGGCCGCAATCGCCGCGAGCACCCGAGATCTGGCTCGGTGAGCGCTGGACGGCCGTCGAACAGGACGATTATCGATTGACTTCCTATGTCTACGAGTTCATCGAGCGGGCCCTCGACCGCCGCCAGGCGTTCCATCGGCATGACGAGGACTGGTTCCTCGACCGGTACGCCGTGACCGTGCACCAACACTGCGAGGAAGTCATCGGCGAGCCGGTCTGCAGTCACTACTTTGGCCTGCCGATCGACCCGTTCGAGGCCGTCCATCGCTTCTTCGTCCAGTGGGGACAGCCCGGTCCCCTCGGTTGCGCCGAGCTCCGCTGCATGAGCTAAGCGGCGCAAGACGCGGGCCTGTGCCCGAAAGGCGGCCTGCCGGGGTCAGCGGGAAGGGTCGAATGGCTCGAGTGGGAAGAACACGTTCTCGCCGCCGGCCGCGCCGATCCAGTACGACTCCTCGGACGCGATGGAGATCCCTGTGCCCACGTACGCGTTGAGGATCCGCGGCAGGACGTTGATGGGGCTCGAGTCCGGCGGAAACATCCCGGGGTGGCCCGGAGTCCGGGTGAGAAGGAGCGAGCGCAAGTGCTCGGCTTTGTCGCTTGCGTCGTATCGCGAGCCGTGGTCCGAGAAGACGACGATCACGGCCGGGCGGATCGACCGCTCGACGATCGCCGTGACGGTGTCTTTGACGAGGCTGTTCAGGTACGTCACCTGCCCCGCCGATGCCTCCCCGACGTACGTGGGTAGAGGCGACGGAAACGCGCATAGCGTCCAGAGACAGCCCTCGATCCTGACTGGACTCCCGTCCGCGGCAAACACGAGCGGCGGGTGCGGCGCAAGAAGGTGGGCGAAGATGAGGCGCGGACGAGCGGCGTCCTCCTCCGCCAGCTTCGAGAGCTGGTCGAACGTCCGGAGGATCCGTTGCCGATGCTGGTCGCGGACGAACTCGAGCTGCACGTCACGGAGCATCCTTCGAATGATTTCGGCGTCCAGCAGCTGCAGCTCGAACTCGGTCATCAGGCCGAAGTCGACGAACCGGTCAGCCGCATACAGCGTGGTGTACCCGGTGGGCATCGGCAGGCTGACGACCTCGTACCCCGCCTGTCGGGCCACGGATAGCATGGCCCCCTCGTTGATGAGCTCGCTGAAGCGGCGGGCCTGGCCCGGCCATCCCGACGGCGGGTCGGGTACGAGCTTGTCGATGTGCTTCGCATTGAACATCGACGCCAACGTGAGCGGCGTCAGCGTGTAGTTCGAGTGCGCCGCCTCGGCGACGTCGAACCCGAGCCCTCGCATCGACTCGAGGAAGGGTCCGTTGTCGTGCCCTAACTGACTGAGCAACGTGTCGGCGCGCGGGTAGCCATCGAGCAGGACCAGGTAGATATCCGGTGCCTCGATCCCGGCGGCTGACGACGGGACCTCGTCCGGCGGCGAGTAGTAGCGGAACGCCCCGCTCGCCACGCCGGGCCCAGAGGCCAGCAGGAACACGGCGATCGAGACCACGTTCGCGACCCTGGTCAGGGTGGGCCAGTCTTCGCGGCCAATTCGGCGGTCGCGGGCGATGCCTGCGAGAACCGGGGCCGCGGCAGCGGCAATCAGGACGGCCGCAACGAGCGCGTCGAAGAGGACGAGGAAGGCGAGCGCGGCGAAGAATGCCGCCCGATGCCGCCCGCCGACGAGCGTGAACCCGAGTTGCAGGCCCCCGGTCACGACGAAGGCCAGGAGCAGTGCCCGATTCGCGACCTGGAGGGGCGAGCCACTCTCGAGGAACTCCGTCACGATGAAGGTCAGCGCGAGCAGGACGGGGTAGATGGGAACGGCGCTCACGCCTTCCGCGACAGCCTCAGCAGCCGTCTCGCCGAGTCCTCGACGGGGATCTCCTCGAGGATCTGGAATCGGGCTCTGAATACGTCGCGGAAGGTTTCGATGGCGGGATATGGCTGATGGTCGCGGTGCGGGGCAAGAAGCCGCTGGACCATCGGATCGGACTCGGGGACGTACTCGACGATCGTCTGCGGGGCGAGCGTGGCCAGCAGCTCCACGATCATCGCCAGTCGAACGTTTCGGCCCACGTTCAGGTGGTGGACGAGTGCCAGCGCGAGGACAACGTCGGCATTGGCGCGCTCAGTGAACGCCGCCCGCTCGACGTTGGCCCATCCGATGCCCGGCGAGGGGTTCGCTAGGTCGACGAGCAGTGGGAGCACATTCGGCACGCCGCGCTGCCGAATCGCGAGGTAGTGGAGCTCGGCCGCTCCCGGATCCGAATCCCAGGCGACCACGTCGCGGCCCAGGTCAGCTGCGATCGCACTGAAGCGCCCGGTGTTGGCGCCGAGGTCCCAGACGACGCGACCGCCGGCGGACTCGAGGAGACGCCTGACCTGGGCGTCCTTGCTGGCCTCAGCGGGCGCCGAGTAGCTCGTGTGATCCGCGTAGCCCGCCCATGCCGTCTCGCCTGGCCGCCACTTGAGCCGCTCGATGGCGCGCCGAAGGCCGGCAAGGAGCGCCTCATGGCGAAGCCGCCCCATCCGTCGAGCCGAACGTGGCCCGGCCGTCTCGGGGTCGGCAGCGCGGGATTGCGAGCGAGCATGAACGTGGACGTGGCTGCCAAGCCCGAGGTTCAGTCTCGTCCGGCCGGGCAGCAGGCGGGCGGCAAAGTCGAGCGGGATGCCATCGATGAAATCGCGCAGCAGGAGGCTGCAGCGGACATCACGGTACGCCATCAACGCCAGCGGAGCGAGGAAGTGCTCGCAGAATTGCCGGTAGGCGATCCACGGCCGCCCCAGGTCGGCGCGCTCCAGGGACAGGGTGTCGATCAGAATCGGCTTGCCATCCCGGAACTGGACGTTGAAGGCCGAGGCGTCTCGGAGCCAGTAGCCGCGGGCAAGGGCAACAAACTGGGCCTCGAGGGTCGCCAGGGCCGCATCCCGAAGCTGGCTGAACGACCACTCGTAGGGATACGAGATGAACGGCAGCGGCTCCGGCGCGATCACGGCATGGGCGATCGTGGGTGCATACGCGTCGCCGAGATCCGCCGGCTCGTGGCGGATTAAGAGCCCGCGACGCTGGAGGTCGGGCAGGATCGCGGAGCTCTCGAGCTCGTCCCAGCGCTCGGCGAAGCCCCGGTTGATCTGCCGCAGCAGCCGTTTCCCGCGCCAATACACGAAGCCGCTCGGGTCCCGGAACGACGCGGCCACGGTCGACGCTCCACCGACATCTGTCGGCGCATCGGCCGCGGGACGAGACGAGGGCAAGATGCTAGTCGTACTCCGGGGTCGGCGCTTCCTCAGCCTTCGCCTTGCCACGGTCCCGCACCGCCGAGACCGCCCGTCGGATCTGCGTGCGGAGGAAGTACGGCACGGCCAGGGCAGAAGCGATCAGCACCTGGATGAGAAGGCTTCCCGACCCAGGATCGATGTAGCCGAGCGCGAAATCCATGGCCATGCAAACCCTAGCGCATCCTTCCAAGCTGTCTAGCGGCCAATCCGCGCCCATTCTCGGCTTGCTCGAGACCTGGTTGGACGGGCTGCTCTCGTCAGTACGAGTTGAAGGCGGGGACGTGGTACGTGTAGGTCGAACGGCGGGCGAGCCGCCCGGCGTCGGTGTGGGTCAGGGTCGAACCGTCGACGAGGTCGGACGACGAGCCCTTCGAAGCCCGACCGACTGTCAGCCACGACGTCGGGCCCGGTGATGACGTCGGACGCGGTCGGAATGCTCGCGACGCCGTTGGATGGCGTGCCCTCACCGCCGGCGTAGACCGCTGCGACGCGGTACGGGTAGCAATCCGCCGAGCCCACGCCTCAGGCCGCCGGGAGGGAACCCTGCGCGTCACGAATCGTTGCCGATGATCACCGGCCCGGCGTACTCCGTGGTTGCCGAGCCACGTATCGTTCGCGGACGTGACCCGAATCGTTGTCTGGGCGGTCCTGCTGCTCTCGGCCCTCTTCCTGCTGACGACGGGCGGGACCTATCCGGGGATCGCCTCGGTCGAGGCGCACATCATCGGCCAGGTCATCGCCTACGTCGTGCTCGGGGGCTGGTGCCTCCTCGCGCTATTCCGCCCCGAGTGGCGTCCAGACACCCCCCTGCTGCTGCCAATCGCGCTCGCGACCGGAGCGTACCTGCTCTCATTCGCATTCTCGCAGCGGCCTCGGCTGAGCCTCGAACCCACCCTCGCTGGACTTGGCTGGGCCGCGGGGTTCCTATTCCTTTCGCAACTTCTCAAGCGCGACTGGTGGCGAATGCGCATCCAGGTCGTCCTCACCGCGGCCGCGGCTGCTGTCTCACTGGCTTACGTTGTCCAAGTCACCGCCCTGTGGATCGAGTGGTGGGGGATCATCGGCCGGCTGGCTCTGCCGCCTTTGCGGCCGGCCTTTGCTGGACTCTGGCTCGGTTCGCCGAATCTCGTAGCGACCTTCCTGCTGCTAACAACCCCGCTCGCCGTCGTTCTTCTCCATCGAGACGGTCGGCGGTGGCTGGCGATCGCGCTCGCCCTCACCTCGCTGCTGGCCGTCTTCCTGACTGGCTCGCGCGGAGCTTGGCTCGGCGCTGGTTTCGGGGTGCTCGGTGCCGCTGTCCTCACGATCGATCGCATCGGGTGGATCCGCTTGCGAGAAGGCGCTATCGCGACGATCAGCCAGTGCGTACATCGAGCTCGCTTGATGGCGGCCGGCTTCGTCCTGCTGGCGTTGGCGGCGGTGGTCATCCTGCCATCTCTCGCCTATCGGTTCGGCCAAGGTGGCGACACTCTTCGCCTCGACCTTTGGCGCTCGGCTCTGACCATCTTCGTCGAGCATCCCGTCCTTGGCGGCGGCCCGGGCACCTGGGTCCAGCTCAAGGTCGCGGCAAGCCCACCCGGGGTTCCGAATGTCATCGTCCCCCATGCCCATAGCATGTACTTCCAGACCGCAGCCGAGCTCGGGGTGGTCGGCGTGGTGGCGCTTTCCGGCCTTGGTGTTGCCGTTGCCGTCCGTTTGCTGCAGGGATGGCGGCTTCGTGATGGGGAGATCTCGCTTCAGGCTGGAGCCGTCATCGTCTCCGGGCTGGCGTTCCTCGGGCAGTCGCTGGTCGACAACCTCGTCAATCTGCCGTTCGTCTGCCTCATCCTGGTCACGGTTATCGCATGGACTGATCACGCACGGTCGCCGCTCACGAGCAATGTCCGCCGCTTTCGATGGCGTGCGCGATCGGCCCTGCCGGCGGGCATCCTTGCGGGATTGGTCGCGAGCGCCATCGTCCTGGTGCCAGTCGGCAGGGCGGCATTCAAGGATCTTGCGGCCAACGGCGCCATGCTGCGCCTCGACTGGTCAAGTGCTGTGGCGCACTACGTGGGGGCTCTCGCGAGTGACCCCGATTTCACCCTGTATCAGCTCCAGTTGGCCAGCGCCCTGGCGAGGAATGGACAGTCGTCGGACGCCCGTATTCAGCTGGAAAACGCGGTGCGCGACGATCAAATGCCCATCAACGTCATCGGACTGGCGATGCTCAAAGCCATGTCTGGCGATCCCGATTCGGCGGTCCGGGACGCCAGGGAGGCGGCCGCTCGGGCCGTCGGAGTGCCCATGATCGCCCTCAATGCTGGAATCGTGGCGGAGCTCGCGGGCGATCAAACCATGGCGGTGGACCAGTTCGCGAACGCCATAGCCTGGAATCCGCCACTGGCGTCCAGCCCGTGGTGGAATGGCCGGACTCGATACGAGGTCTTTCCCGCGATCCTCGACTTGGCTCGCTCGCGGGTCAGCCCGCTCGATGGAGCCCTGATCCTCGCCTACTCGGGACAGTCGGCCGCCGCCGCCGACGCGCTGGCGGCCGCCGCGGGATCATCGCCGCCCGTCGTCTACGCATCGGCGGTCCGGTGGCTTGCCGGCGATCGGGATGGCGCCCTCAAGTTGCTGGAAGACGAACTGCGGGCGCATCCGGACAACTGGCTGGCGGCGGCTTGGGCGGCCCGAATTGCGCGCTTGTCCGGAGACCCGGACACCGGAGAGAGATACGCACGCTGGGCGAGCCTAATCCAAGGCGACGGTGCACCGGCTGTAATCGCAGAAGCGTCGATCATTGCGGCCCCCAATGATCCAAATGCCGGCCTTGTGAGCAACTATCCATGGGCGCAATATTTGCGCCCAAACAGCCCCTTCTTGCCAGTCCCGGACTTGATGCTCATATCCACGCGGTGAGAGTCTTTGGAGCGAGCGAGCGCTAGGGCGGCAGGACGACCGCGTTCCTCTCCGCGAGTCTGGTAGATGACTACTGCCTAGAGCGATACCAGTCAATCGTTCGCATCAATCCGTCCTCGAAGGAGGTGGTCGCTTCGAAGCCGAATCGCTCACGCGCCCGGTTCGTGTCGATGGCCCGGCGCGGCTGGCCGTCCGGCTTCGATGGATCCCAGTGGACCTCACCCCCGAAGCCGCAGAGACGAACGATCAGTGCCACGAGGTCACGGATCGTCATCTCGCGCCCTACGCCGAGGTTGACTGGGTCGGCGCCGTCGTAGCGCTCGGTTGCGAGCACGATTGCCTCGGCTGCGTCGTCCACATAGAGGAACTCGCGCGATGCCGTTCCGGTTCCCCAGACGTCGATGTGGTCGGCGCCCGAGGCGATTGCATCCATGCACTTCTTTATCAGGGCCGGAATGACGTGGGAGCTGCCTGGGTTGAAGTTGTCGCCGGGGCCATACAGATTCACGGGGATCAGGTGGACAACGTTGAACCCGTACTGCTGACGGTAAGCCCGGCCCTGGACGAGGAGCATCTTCTTGGCCAGTCCATACGGGGCGTTCGTCTCCTCCGGGTAGCCGTTCCAGAGGTCATCCTCCTTGAAAGGCACTGGAGCGAATTTGGGATAGGAGCAAACAGTGCCGATCTGAACATACTTCTCGACGCCCGCCAGCCGAGCCTGCTCCATCAGCTGAATGCCCATGATGGCGTTCTCGTAGAAGAAGCGGCCGGGATTCTCACGATTGGCGCCAATCCCGCCGACGACGGCCGCGAGGTGGATCACGATCTGGGGCTGTCCGTCGCGAAGGGCGCGCCGGATGCCGTCGGCAGTCCGAAGGTCGAAGTCGGCTGACCGCGGGACGAACACGTCGCTGACACCCGCCGCCTGAAGCCGCCGGACGACGAATCGGCCAAGGAAACCGCCGCCGCCGGTGACCATGACTCGCCGGGCCGGCCAGCCGATCATGCGGTGGACCCCGCCGGCTCGTGAATGTGGGTGGCAGGGTCGATGCCCGCCTCACGCAAGTCCGCTTCGAGCATCAGTCGCACCAGGCTGTCGAAGGTCACGCTCGGCCGCCAGTTCAGCACCCGAGCCGCCTTCGAGGCGTCGCCGCAGAGCTCGTCGACCTCGGTCGGCCTGAAGTAGCGCTCATCGATGCGGACGTGGGCCTGCCAGTCGAGCCCGACCAGGCCAAATGCGACCTCGACGAGCTCGCGCACGGAGTGCATCTCCCCGGTGGCAACGACATAGTCGTCAGGGCTGTCCTGCTGGAGCATCCGCCACATCGCCTCGACGTACTCCGGTGCATAGCCCCAGTCGCGACGGGCCTCGAGGTTGCCAAGGTAGAGGTACTCGTCGCTGCGGGCCAGGATCGCGGCGATGCCGCGGGTGACCTTGCGCGTGACGAACGTCCCGCCCCGCCGTGGCGATTCGTGGTTGAACAGGATGCCGTTGGACGCATGGAGGCCCCAGGCGTCCCGGTACTGGACGGTCATCCAGTGGGCGAAGACCTTGGCAATGGCATACGGGCTGCGGGGATGAAACGGGGTCGCCTCGCTCTGCGGCGGCGGCGCGCCGCCGAACATCTCGGACGAGCCGGCCTGGTAGTAGCGGATCGGCCAGTCGGCGGTGCGGATTGCCTCGAGGAGCCGGAGCGTACCCATGCCAACCGTGTCGGCGGTGAACTCAGGGACCTCGAAGCTGACCTTGACGTGGCTCTGGGCACCCAGGTTGTAGACCTCGTCGGGCTTGACCTGGTGGAGGTGGCTGAACAACGAGGTCGGGTCGGTCAGGTCGGCGTAGTGCAGGAAGAGGCGGGTGCCGGGCTCGTGGGGGTCGCGGTAGAGGTGGTCGATCCGGTCGGTCGTGAAGGTGCTCGAGCGCCGGATGAGGCCGTGGACCTCGTAGCCCTTCTCGAGCAGCAGTTCGGCGAGGTACGAGCCGTCCTGGCCCGTGATGCCGGTGATGAGCGCCTTCTTCACGGCGCGAACGCTAGCGCATCCCGGCGACGGGGACTCGGCCCGAGTCGAAGGTGGGAAGCATTCATCCGCTTGACTCGGCGGTCAGCCTGCGCCCGGCTCGGGCTGGCCAACGTGCGCACGACCGTTGCGGTATCGCTCGACGTCAGCGTCAACCATCATGGCAATCAGATGATCGAACAACATGGCGGGCTCCCACCCAAGGTCGCGCCTGGCACGCGATGGATCGCCGACGAGCCGGACAGTCTCGGCTGGTCGCACAAGGCTCGGGTCGATCTTGACGTGCCGCTCGTAGTCCAGTCCCATGTGGGCGAAGGCAACGCGGCACAGGTCGCGAACGCTGTGCAATGTGCCGGATGCGATGACGTAGTCGCGCGGAGCGTCCTGCTGGAGCATGAGCCACATCGCGCGGATGTAGTCGCCGGCGAATCCCCAGTCCCGCTGTGCATCCAGGTTCCCCATCGCCAGCGAGTCCGCCATCCCAAGCGAGATTCGTGCGGCGGCATCGGTGACCTTCCGGCTGACGAACTCAAGGCCCCGACGTGGTGACTCGTGGTTGTACAGGATTCCGGACACGGCAAAGAGGCCGAGACCCTCTCGCGCGTTGACGGTGCTGAAGTGGGCGAAGGCCTTTGCCGCCCCATACGGATTGCGAGGGTTGACCGGCGTCGTCTCGCTTTGCGGCGACTCAAGGGCGTTTCCGAAGATTTCGCTGGTCGAGGCCTGGTAGAAGCGGATCGCCGGGTCGGTGGTGCGGATCGCTTCCAGGAGGCGCGCAGGGGCCAGTCCTGTCACGTCGGCCATGAGGTCCGACCGCTCCCAGGAACTAGGAACGAAGCTGTGCCCCGCCAGGTTGTAGACCTCCTGAGGACGAACCGCCAAGAGGAGATCTGCAATTCGACCTTCATCGAGAAGGTCAACGTCACTGAGCTCGATCCTGGATCGGATGTGGGCGATGCGTGCCGGCACGGCACTGCCGCGGCGCACCACCCCCACCACGCGGTATCCCTTGTCGAGCAGGTGCTCGGCGAGGTACGAGCCGTCCTGGCCACCGATGCCGGTGATCAGCGCAGTGCGACCGAGAGCAGGGACGACCCCCGTCACGACCCAGCTCCACGTCGAGTCAGTCGCCGCTGCCACTCCTCACGAACGAGCAGCGCGATGAAACGCGCGTTGGTGACGACGTAGCGCCGAAGCAGCCTCCGCGGTTCCCTGGCCAGCCGGAACAACCATTCCAGGCCGATCTGTCGCATCCAGACTGGTGCGCGCCGCACCAACCCGCTATGGAAGTCGAACGCGGCCCCGACCGGCAGGATGAGGCGCGCAGTCAGCCGGGCGGCGTGATCGGCTGCCCACAACTCCTGCTTCGGCGAGCCGAGCCCGATCCAGAGGACATCGGGCTCCGCGGCATTGATCCGGTCAACGATGGTCTGAGCCTCGGCCTCCGAAGCGGTGCGAAACGGCGGAGACTCCGTGCCCGCTGTGAGGAGACCGGGAAAGCGCCCTGTTAGCACGGCCGCGAGGCGCTCCGGCGTCCCCGGTCGGCCACCAAGGAAGTAGTGCCGAAGGCCGCTGGCGCGTCCCCGATCACAGAGCGTTAGCATCACGTCCGGACCACACACTCGCTGGGCACTGCCAACGCCGCGACGGCGTGACACCCAGACGAGCGGCACCCCGTCCGTACACACCATGTCCGCCGACTCGAATGCGCTGCGGAGGGCCTCGTTGTCCACCGCCTCGACAAGACTGTGCACGGTGCAGAAATGTGCGCGGATCTGGACGCCGCAAGCTACCGCATCGAGCAGCTTCGCAATAGCCTCGTCATAGGCCTGGGCGACGAGGGGCACTCCGAGAACTCGGACCTCGGTCATGCGATCAATGTGGGCGGCTGGAGGAGCCAGCGGGCTTCGTCGGTGAGTTCGACGCCGGCGATCCGCCGGTACAGCGCCCGATACGTCCGCGCCGCCCGGTCCCAGGTGAGATGCCGAACCCGTTCGTGACCCGCGCGCCGCAGCGCCTCACAAAGGCCATCGTCGGTCCATATCCGGGCGATAGCATCTGCCATCGACGTCCCGTCGGCTGGGTCGAAGTACGCCACAGCGTCGCCCGCCACCTCGCGAAGTACTGAGATGTCTGAGCACGCGACGGGTATGCCGCTGGCGAAGGCCTCGACAATCGGCAGGCCCCAGCCCTCGAATCGGCTCGGGAAGACCAGGCCGGTCGCGCGTCGGTAGAGTTCGCGAAGCTCGGTGTCGTCGACGTATCCCAGGAAGGCGACGCGTCCTTCCAATCGCAGCTCCTCCACCCGTCGCGCGATTGCACGGAAGTGCTCCGTCTTGCGGCCGGTGAACACGATTCTGACCTCGAGGTTGCGGTCACGAAGGATGGCGAGCGCCTCGAGGAGTCCGAGGTGGTTCTTATGTGGCCAGGTCTGTGCCGGGTACAGCAAGTACCGCTCCGTGAGCCTCCCGGTATGTTGCTCGGCCCCCGTTTCAGGTGATGCGTTGACCGGCGGCAGCGGCACCACGGCGATGCGATTCAGGTCTATGCCGAAATGGTTCGCCAAATCCTCCCTACCCCAGCTTGTCATCGATGCCACGACGACGGCCTGCTCACAGAAGGTCCGATACGCCGTCTCGCGATAGTGTCGGTGAAGGGTCGAGAACTGCTCCGGCACGTGGACATGCAACAGGTCCAGCGGCTGGTACAGGGATGGCACGCCTGTGCGGTAAGCCTGCGGGGTTACGAAGTGGACGACGTCGACGCCCAGTGACTCGAGGAGCCCATCCGAATTCGGGATCGAGAGTACGGATCGCCCGAGCGAGCCCGCGATGCGGCCCGCTGCGCTGGCGACCGAGGGAGACCGAGCGACGAGAGCGTCATACAGTCGCCGACGCCCGGAGCGGCCGTGAGCCGGTGGCACCTCGACCCGACGCGCTCGCCCCGCGAGCAGCGGATCCAGCCAGCTTACTGCGTCCGGGTATCCGAGGAAGAGATACTCGTCATCGCCCGATAGGCCGCTCATACCTTGGGCGAGGCCTTGCGCCAGTTGCTGGACGCCGCCCCACTGTGACCGCGGCATCCGCACGTCGAGGGCCACGCGGAGCGCTCGTTGGCGGAGCGGCGAGCCCGAAAACGTCATGACCAGTACGCCCCGATAGCGGTCCGGTAGGCGACTCGCATGGCCCGTGCGAGCAGCCGTTCCGCCTGCCACCGGACGCCGCTCGTCGTCCGGAGATAGCGTGCGCGGATCCTGGCCTCCTCGAGGTCGCTTCTGGCTCGGAAGCGAACATTCCTTTGCTCTGGATGGGCGCGCATGCGCGACCAGCGCCTTGGCACATGGCGGAGCGCCGCGAGTTCGGCGAACCGGGCGAAGAGG
>VEOW01000110.1 GCA_012026785.1 Chloroflexota bacterium
CGTTGAGGCGAGAAGCTTCCCATCACCATCCTTCAACGAGACGTTCGTCCCGGCGGAGATATCGCCGTACCCGCCGTCGCCTTCGCACGTCCCGCCGAGGAAGCTGATCCCCGAGCTGATACCGCTCGTGTCGATGAGGTCGAACGTCCCCGTGATCGTGTGACGAGGGCTCAGAACGCCACTGGCCTGCAAGCCGATGAAGGCGGCGGCGGCCACGATCGCGAGAAAGATGACAACGCCGAGCGCCAGCCAACCGCGGCGCGACGCGGGTGCAACGACGACGGCGGCTGGAGCGCCAGTGGCGGCGGCGGCCGCGGAGATCGAACCGGTCAGCGAGTGACCGCATGATCGGCAGAACTGATCACCAGCGCTCGTCTCAGAGCCGCAGTTCGGGCAGTAGGTTCTTGGAGTCGCCTCGCTAACCATCCGGCGCGTCCCTCCCGAGTTACGCGATCGGGGGCCTGCCGAGAGCATAGTCCCGGCAGCAAGAGCAATAGTCACCTGCGGCACGAAGCCGTGCATGGCTGGGCGCTCGCGGCCATGCACTCTTCGAGGGTTCATGAGCCGAAAGTCCGGGCGTCGGCGAGTCCCGCACTCAAGCGGTCCGGGGGAAACCGCGAGCTGCGGGTCTCGCCTACAGGACGCCGGGGGCAGGATAGCTGGCCGTTCTAGTGGATGCGCAGAGTCTCAAAGCCGCAGCCCCCATCGCTGGCTCGTCCGCGCGTTCCGCCGCCAAGCGGTCGGACTCGGGGAACGCTTCGACCGCATCAACCGCGGGGGCCCAGGGCAACAGATCGGGACTTCCGTTCGAAAGCAGCGCGCGGCATGATGCCGCCGTTGGGCGCCGGGCCGGAGGTCTTGGCGGCATGGGAGGGTAATCGGCGCATACGGACGAAACAGGTGACGAATGAAGAAGTTGTGGCGGAAGGTCAAGAGGGCCACCCGCCGTGCGGTGCGGAACGTTGCCGGGGCCGTTGCGAAAGTCGTAGCGACGGTTGTCGAGGACGTGGCCGACGTGGTCGTGCACACGGCAAAGGCGGGATGGTTCTTTGCGATAGGCCAACGCGGCCGCGCGAACGATCACCTCAGGAAGGCCAGGAATGCTGCTGGGAAGTTGGGTGTGGACCTCGGATGGGGCACGCTTGGCGCTGTGGCTATTGCTGGCATATCGGCCGTTGAATGGTGGCAGCGGCTGTTAGGCCTGCAGGAAGAACCCCGCCCGCTCGATCCGATTGATGAGATCCCTATCCTGCGGACGATCTTCGTCGACGCCCTGGAATTCGAGGACATCCGGATCGTCGAGGGCAGGCTCGGTCTGCTCGATGGGGGTCGGTGGCCGAAATCAATTGCGCGGCGGGCGCCTTACACCATCGGCAACACAATATACGTCCCGGGCAGGGCGACCACGCGCTCGGACCTGGTGCACGAGGCCGTGCACGTCTGGCAGTACCAGAGCGGCGGCCCGGCTTACATTGCCCAGGCTGTCCGGTCGCAGAACGGTGGCGATGTAGGTGCTGAGACATGCACGAGGACCAAGGCCGGCTTCACTACCGATGCGACCCCAACGAGGGGCTACGACTTCGACAATGCCTTGAGGGATGGCCGCTCTTGGGAGGCGTTCAATCCCGAACAACAAGCCGCCTTCATTGAGTACGCCGACTGCCGAGACCCGAACCTGTTCGTAGCGCTCGGACCGAGCCTACGGATCCCCGATCGTCCCGACGGCGAGGAATACCTGCCGCAGTTTGTCGAGGCTGTCACGTCTCTCCGGGCCGGCGAGGGCGCCGCGTGGAGGGCGAAGTAGAGCGGGCCCCTTCCCTCCATTGCCTTCCGCCGTAGTATCCAGCACGGGAGGCACGAGGTGATCAGGAACCTGCTAAGACGGACGTTCAAGGCGCGCGAGGAGACGCTCCTCCAGGCCGCGGCGGAGGCCGGGACCCGAGCCGGACGCGAGGCCGCCGAGGGCTGGCTCCGCGTGAACTGGGACCACCGGGAAGCTGCCCTGGCCGCGATCGAGAGTGCCGACGCTAGCTTCTGGGCGACCGTGCCGGCCCCGGCGCCGTGGACCGCACTCGATCACGAGCGATTTCCGGATCCGCTCGAATGGGCCGCGGCCCAAGAGCGATATGTGACAGCGCACACAGTCTCGTTCGTGGCTCACGTGACGATGGCAGCGAAACAGCCCGCGCCCGAGAGCCTAGGCGACACGAACGCGGGTGGCACTTGAAGACGAACGTCCTGTACTACGGGGACAACCTCGACATCCTCCGCGGCTACATTCCAGAGGAGTCGATCGACCTCGTCTACCTCGATCCGCCTTTCAATTCAAACCGCGACTACAACGTCATCTTCAAGGACGAGTCTGGGCGAAAGTCAGACGCCCAGCTCTTGGCATTCGAGGACACCTGGCACTGGGGTCCGTCGGCGGAGGAGACGTATCGATACCTGACGAACACCGCCTATCACGGGGGCAGGGTGCCATCGGCTCTGAGTAGCGCGATGAATGCGGTGAGACTCGCGCTCGGCACGAACCAGATGACGGCCTACCTCGTGGAGATGGCGGTTCGCCTCGTGGAGCTTCATCGGGCGCTGAGGCGGAGCGGTTCGCTGTACCTCCACTGCGACCCGACGGCGAGCCACTATCTCAAGCTTGTTTTGGATGCCATATTCGGACCCGGTTGCTTCCAGAACGAGATCATCTGGCGAAGGACCTCCGGTCACACCACCACTCGGAAGTGGCCTCGTATCCACGACGTACTGCTCTTCTACGCCAAGGATCCAGACAAGCATTCCTTCATCGCACAGAAGGCGTCCGCGAGTGAGGGCTGGCTCGAACGCGAGTACCGCCACGAGGACAAGCGCGGTCGGTACTCACTGGCGGACTTGACAGCTGCCGGAACTAGGAACGGGCCGAGCGGGCAACCATGGCGGGGCGTCGATCCAGCCAAGGTTGGGGCGGGTCGTCACTGGCGATACCTGCCAGAGACACTGGATCAGCTAGATCAGGATGGACGCCTGTATTGGCCTCCGAAGGGCCAGTATCCCAAGCTGAAGCAGTACCTCTCGGATAGCTCAGGGGCCACGGTCGGCGACATCTGGGCGGACATTGCCATAAGTCGTACTTCGCGCGAGCGGCTCGGCTGGGACACGCAAAAGCCGCTAGCGCTGTTGGAGCGTGTGATCGCGGCTTCGTCCAAGCCCGGCGATATCGTTCTAGACCCGTTCTGTGGCTGCGGGACGGCGCTTGTCGCCGCACAGAAACTCGGACGCCGCTGGATTGGGATCGACGTGACCTACCTCTCTATCGCAGTAATGCGGGCGCGGCTTCGCGATGCCTTCGGCTTGGAGGACGTGCCAGTCATCGGCCAGCCAACGGAGGTAGAGGGCGCCCGCCAGCTCGCCCAGTCGCCTGAGGGCCGCTACCAGTTTCAGTGGTGGGCGCTGGGGCTTGTGGATGCCAAGCCACTCGGAGGCGTCGAGAAGAAGGGGTCCGACCGGGGCATCGACGGGCTCATCACGTTCACGGACAAGAACAACGAGCTGCAGTCGGTCCTGGTGAGCGTGAAGAGTGGGACGGTCAACTCAGGGATGGTGCGCGACCTGAAGGGTACCCTCGAACGGGAGAAGGCCGCCATCGGGTTGTTCGTTACGCTTGAAGAGCCGACGAAGGAAATGCGGCTCGAAGCGGACACGGCCGGCATCTACCACTCCGAGCTGTGGAACCGAGACTACCCGCGCATCCAACTCCTGAGCATCCGGGAGCTGTTGGAAGAGCATCGAAAGCCCAACCTCCCGCCGTTCGTGCTCCCGTCATTTCAGCAGGCCGAGCGGCTCAGACGGTCTGAGGAAGAGCAGCAGAGGATGTTCGGGTAGGAGGCTCTGACCCAAGTGACCGACACACCACCTGGCCCACCTCCCCGCTGGGGCGATCAGATCGGGGCGCTTTCGGAGGAGCGACTATCTCGGCTCGGACAGATCGAGCGACTTGGTTCGGACCTCGGCTTCGTCGATGCCCTTCCACCCTTGAGGGTTATCCGCGAGGTCGTGACTGCGCTGTCTTATCAGGATCCGGTTTGGGAACCGAAGGAACTGGAAGGGGAAGTAAGCCAACATCTGAACGAGCTGCTGCGCGATGTCGACCTGATCGAGGCGTTCACGCCAACCGAGAACCCGGCACAAAGACGGCAGAACATCATCAGCTCGATCGATGCCAACCGGGGGTGGTTCCTCACCCGAGTTGCACCCCTTATCCGCGCGTCCGATATCGCGGTGGCCACCGCCGCCGCTGAGGCGCTTGCCAAACGGGATGAGGTTCGAGCGGCAGCTGAGGATGCAAAGGCGGCGCTCGCGAGTATCCGCCAAGCTGCCGGCGAGAAGGGTACGGCAAGACTCGCTCAGTTCTTTGAGGAGCAGGCCGCAGGTCACCGCTCAACTGCCGCTCGCATGCTGGTTTCCGGTGCCGCGGCAGTGGTGGTGCTCTTGCTCGTGGGTATTGCGTTCGTGTTTGTTCCCGAGTTGGCAATCGGCGCCACGACTGACGTAGTGGGCTATGTAAGGGAGCTGATTCCGCGTCTCTTCCTACTTGGCATCATCGCCTATGCCATCCGCTTCTTCTCCCGGCAATACACGGTCAATAAGCACCTCCAGGTCAGCAACGAACAGCGCGCCAACATCCTTCGAACGTTTCCCGCGATCGTGGAGTCGGGTAAGAACGATGTCCAAAGGGACCGGATGGCTGTTGTCTTCGCTCAGGCCGCGGTTGCCAGTATCGAGAGCGGCTATCTCAAGGCCGGGGAAGACAAGGGGCTCGATAGCACGGCCCTCGCGATCCTGGAACTCCTCAGGCGCTGACCCGACGAGTGGAGCCAGTGGAGGCCACCAGGCGATCACTGTGCGGACTTCACGTCGCGGGGAACCGAGTGAACCCTACTCAGGATGGTCCGTTCTTGAGCTTGTACGTCACCGTGAGGATGGTCGGTGCGAGAAGGCCAAGGCCACCGAGAAGGACGTTTGAGGCGTTGTGCTTCTGGTCGTTGGTGACGACGCTTAGGACCTCGTAGCCGTCCTTGGCCATCTTCTGGGCGTCCTTCTCGAAGAGCTTCGCGGCCTCCTTCGGCTTCCGATGCTCATACGTCTTGACGACGATTGGCTTCTTCTTCCCGAACATGTCTCGAATGCTGCTCCGTTGCCAAGCCACGCCTTGACGGCGCCGCCGTCGCCGAACAGCGCAGCGATCTCGGCGTCCGCGAAGGCCGAAAGCATGTCGCCGAGCGTGTCGTCAACGACGGTCCGTACGACGCCTACCGAACGAGGGCATCGGAATGCCTGAGGAAACCAGACTAGGTCAGTTGTGACGAAGCCACGCAGACGGTTGGCCTTGCGGGCCAACCCCATGTCATGCCCTGCCACGTCATGCCCTGCCGCGATGTCGTCCGCTGACGCGGACCTAGCCCCGGGCGTCGACGGGGCCTCCGAGGCTTCCTCAGGCGCTCAGTTAGGTACCTCGGCGGTAGAGGTTTGTCAAGTTGACTTGGAGCGCTCCGCCGCCGGCCTATTGAACGCGTTTGGGCGTGCCCGCGTCGTCGGCACCTCCCCCAGAGAAAAGCGTCCGAGCGACCTCGTCGAGGTACGCCTGGAACGCCTCGTCGTCGTCGACGATCTTGCGTCCCTCGACGAGACCGACCAGCTCGGCGCTTGCCGGACGGCGTGGCCAGGCGTCGCTCGGCGTCGCCTTCGGGTCGCGGGCCTTCCTCTTGCTCATGGCCCGGAGTCTACGGCGGTGGGATTGCCCCTGCGATGGCATCGAGCTTCGAGCCGACCAGATCGTCGAGGTACTCGGCTTCGTCGCCGATCACCGCGCCGACGGCATCTCGATCCAGCGTGACCTGGTCGAGCAGGGCCTCGGCAACCGCGTCGATGGCCCGCAGCAGTTGCGGGACCGCCGCGTCGAGCACCGCCTCGATCTCGTTCGTCAAGTCGTCCCGCCAGCAGCGCGGTGAGACATAGCTCGCGACCTCGAACGCGATCGTGCGATCGTCGATCGAGGCCTGCCATGCCCGCCCCTCGTGTCGGTCGAGGACCGGCCCGGCGAGTCCCCCGGCCAGCTGCCGGACGACGACCGCGGCGAACTCGTGGTGGGGCGTCTCCGGCCTTGTGTAGTCGATGAGCTTCACGGCCGGGCGGGCAAACGGACGGCCTTGGGCCGTCAGGGCGATCGTCACGCGTTCGCAGCCGCCGGCCAACGAGGCCATCGCCGCCGCATGGGCCGCCTCGTGCCGCGCGAGCCCGGTCAGGAGCTCGCGCGGCAGGTCGGGCACTTTGCCGGTGGTCCCAGCCCGGCCATCCTCGATGATCCGCCGAACGGGATCGGGAATGGGCTCACCAGCCGCCGCAGCGGCCTCGCGATCCAACGCGATCCGCTCCTCGATCCTCCGACAGCGGCAGGCCTCAGGATCCCCCGGCGCCGCGCAGGCCGGCCGGAAGGTCAGCGCCCCCATGGGCAAGCCTCCGGGCGATGCCAGCTCGCCTGTGGCGTTCGGCTGCGACTCGGGTCGCTCGGGAGGTAGCCCGACGGATGGACGATCTCGGGGCTCGCAGCGTGGCGCACCGTTCGCTGGACGGCCGTTGAGCCGACCTGGACGAGGTTCACCCGCGGGCCGTCGTCGCCGGGACGAGGGTCGAAGACCTCCGTCACGAAGGCCGGTGAGCAGTGGCCGTTGGGTTGTACGACCGCGCTAAACAGATGGACGGCATGGCCGATCCGCATGTCCGGCCGGACGTAGGTCGGGATCTCCTCGGACATCGATAGGCTGGGCATCTTCTTCACCTCACACGGGTTGGCAGGCCGAGCGGCCGGCCGATGAGTCGGCGGACGGGCCAGGCCGCACGCCGTTCTGGGTTGACGAGCCGGCGAACGCTGGGGACCGGCTCGATGCTGGCTCCGGCAGGCGCCGGAGCGTCCTTCGCTAGCTCGGCGATGAGCGCCAGCAGGGCCATCGCGTAGTCGTCATGGCCGGCGCCAGGAGCGGCGATCCGGGGTCGGCCGGAAGGCGTCGGGCGCTGCTCCAGCGCGGCCAGCTCGGCAAGCAGCTCGCGGTGCCGCGGGAGGTCGAGCTGGCCGGCGTACAGGACGCGCCGGACGGCCGCGACGGCATCAACCTTGGCCTCGTTGCTCCACGGCCGCTCCTCGACGCGGAGACCGCGCTTCGCGAGTGCCTGGCGGATCGGCTCGGCCGCGTGTTGGTCGATCAGAACGTTCGCGCCGTTGTAGGCCATCGCGATCACGCTGACCTCCTCGACCACCGCGTCGAGGCGGACCGGGTCGGCCTTTGAGCCCTTCCAGGCGCGGACTCGATCGACGACCACGCGGCCGGAGGGCTCGCGGTGGCCGAGCAGCAAAGCGAACCGATCGCCCGTGAACGCCGGATCGAGCGCGATCGTGTAGCTCGTGGTGGGGATTGCCGGCAGGTCGCCCCGATCGCTCACCGCGGCACGGAGTGACTCGGCATCGAAGACCGTCGAGATCGAGGCCTCGAACTCGGCCCCGTACTCGCGAGCGAACGCCACCGGGTCCTTGGCACGCTCGGCATCGAGGAACGCCTGGCTGATGGTCGGGTTGACCTCCCACGTCGGGTAATGCCATGCCCGCGTGTCAGGCAGCTCGCCGGCCTCGGCCCGGCGGCACAGGTCGTGGAACCAGCCGACGGCCAATCGGGGCGTGCTCAGGACGAGGACGCGGCGCTCCGGGAACGTCGCCGTCGCCGGGACGATGGCGTCCATGACCTCCTTCGGGTCGAAGGGGCCACCGTCGCGGCCGAGCCACCAAGCGGCCGCGTCGGCGATCACGACCGCGACGCCGAGGCCGCGGACAGCGGCGGCGTGGGCGGGCAGGGTCAGGATCGTGATGCCCGTCGCGAGATCGATCCGGTCCTGGGTATCGGCCTCGACGAGCGGGTCGAGTTCGGGCGTCCGCAGGAACGAGCGAATATAGCCGTGGACGATCCGGGCCTGCTCGCGGCTCGACGCCAGGACCGCGACCGCGACTCGCTCGCCGGGAGGCACCGCCCGGAGGTGGGCATCGGCGTTGACGGTCGCCTCGTAGGCCGCGACCAGCGCGGCAAGCCGGCCTTTCCCCGCCCGCCGCCCGAGGCGAAGGACGGCCGTCCGGATGCCGTCGCGATAGATCTCGTCGAGGATCTCGGCCTGCTTGGGGTAGAGATCGAACCCGAGGACCTCGGGAGCAAAGCGGACGATCTTGGTCGTCATGGCCGATCGGGCGCGTACGCGGCGAGGCGCGACCGCGCGAGGCGCCGCGTTCGCTCTTCAACGTCGAGGAGGCCGATCCCGAGTTGGGCGCTTGATCTCGGGGTCAGGCCGAGCGCGTCGAGGTTGCGGAGCAGCTGCTGCTCGGTTCGGGCGTAGAGGCTTGTCAGCGGCACGCTCGACGTGCGCTCGTCGACGATGCGGTCGAGTCGTCGCAGACGACATATCAGCCGACTCGTGGCCTCGACCAACGGGCCGTCGCGAACCTCGTCGAGCCAAGGTGCCCGGGCGAACAGCAGGGCAGCCTCGTCGAGGACTTCTTCGCGGACGGCCACGTTCGAATAAACGCCATGGCGGAGGGAGTTGGTGTTGCCGGCTCGTACCGCTCGGGCGACAGCAGTGCGTTGGATGGCCCGGACGCGCGTGGAAGATCGCGGCGAGTTGGCAGGGAGATCCTGTGTCATTCGAGGGCTCTAAGGTGGCGGGGACGGTGCGGGAGCACACCGTCCCCACCGGTCGAACCCGACGGCTCACGGCGCAGGCACCATGGCTGGCCCGGTCCTTGAACCGGGGATGCCTGCGGGGCGGCCGCCGCCGTCGGGTCGCCGAGGCTCCTCAAGCGGCCCTGAGGAACCTTGGCGAAGGGGGGATGTGCGTTATTCGAACGTCAGGAAGCAGTGGCGGATGGCCGGCTTAAGCGTGCGAATTTCGTGGCGACTGGTTGGCGGAACGCTCACTCCACGTTCGAGCCGCGCACGATGACTTCCGATATCAACGGGTATGTCTCGGATCGTCTGGTCGAGGGTGCGAGCTACCCACAAGGCTCTCGCGCTTTGCGCGGACTTCGTTTCGTCAGCACGGCCCCCGGGGGCCGGGCAATCCTCGCTATCCACCTGCTGCGGTGGCGAAGTCCTCCGGGAGCATCGATCGGCTCGGCCGAATTGAGAGCCATCCCTGGGTTGCAAGGCTGCGGACCGCGTCGGCTACCTCCTCATCGTCAAGCCGATCATTCTTCCACTCACGCACATAGCCGAGGACATCGAGTTCGGACACCGGTCCGGCTTTCGTACGGAGTAGCTGCGTCGCCGCGAAATGAACCGTCGCGGCCACCTCGGCCTGCCGCGTTGTCAGGCGCAGCATGAGATCAGCAACCCGATCAATCGCGTGGTTGTGTTCATCAAGGAAAGGGCGGTAAGCACGGAAGGCGTTTTCAAATTCAGGACCCGGCCGAAGAAGGAAGAAGGACCCCCCAGGCTCTTCGCGAAGAACCCCGTTGTTCTCCAGCTTGCTCTGAGCGTCCTTAAGGCCGGAAGCGTACGGCCCATACGGTCCCCTGTCCCACCTGAGCCCCGTCGGGATGCCTGCTTGGGTTGCGAAGTAAGCCAACTTCTGGAACCGAGTCCGCCCGACCGGCCACGCTGTGGGTTGGCGATACATCCTCTCGACGATGGCTGCTAACGCAATCGAACCGGGCGAGACTTTGAGCAACATGGCCCTGCCACCCGGCGGCACACGGGACTCCGGCTGGATCAGGTACGAAGCATCAAGCTCCTCGGGCGGAGTCCCGTAAGGTGCGTACAGCTCCACGGGAATGTCGAGCTTGCTCAGGTATTCGAAGAGGGTCGGCCCAACGATGCTCCACTCAAGCTTGCCCTCGCCGCACCCAAGGGGAGGTACTGCGAGAGATGTGATCCCCCACGACTCGGCGTGGCGTTGGAGGTACTCCAGGCCAGCAACGATGTCCTCGCGCTTCGCGAGCGAACGCCAGTGGAACTTCGTCGGGAAGTTGATAATCCACCGGTCGAGTATTGGCGCCCAGAGATACGGCTCACCCAGCCTGACCTCGCCCCGCTTGCACCGTCCGACGTAGTCACGATACATGCCGGGGTAGCGCTCACGGAAACCCAGCGCAACGCCCTTGCCCATGACACCGACGCAGTTGACGGTGTTAACCAGCGTCTGGGCGCCTGAGGCAAAGAGGTCGCCGACGAGGATGCGAACTTGACTTTCAGTCATCGGAAGAACATGTCAGGATCGATCGTGATGGGCAGCTTGAAGGAAGCAGCGAGCAGTGCAACCCGTGCGACCTCGCCTGACACCCATGCCCCGATGACGTACTCGGGAGGTACGCGGTCCGGAACCAGAACCTCGGCACATCGCTTCCGCTTCCGTTCGCAGTAGTTGAAGTAGTCGCCTGTGGGACTGGTCCAGTAGCGCGACAGCACAAGATCTGGATCGAGCGCATCGAGGCCAGCGGGCATCGGCGCGAACAGCGTGTACCCACCGCGGCTGCCAGCATTTCCGTCCGCGATGACCGTCCCTGGTAGGTCGAGTACGTTAGGGCTGATGCGAAGTACGCACGTCGACTCATGCTGGCTCGACCGCACGTACATCATCGGGTTCCGTGCGTGAACATAGAGGTTCGCGTAACTGTGCAATGGGCGTCCGCGAGGCGTGCCATCCGGCACGCGGACGGTAGCGCGGATTGCTTGGACCTCCGGCATGGCGATCGAGGCATGCGCCTTGGTTGCCGCGTCCCGGTGGCACAGGATCCCGTGCTGGAGGATCGAAGGGACATTTCCAATTGGCGTGATGAAGTGAAGTTCCTGGATCCGGGCCCGGTCCACGCGCAACTCCTGCCCAACGGAAGCAGAGTGTAGCCGCCAGCCGTCGTGCTCGGATCATCCACGCGGCGGTGCGATGTGCGCCTTAGAACCCATGTTCGAATTCTAGCTGATAGAACCGGACCTGGCAGGCGGTCGTGGCTGGCCGGCTGTAAGGTGAACCGGCGCCGGCGCCCCCATCTGCGACACGCAGCACGCAGTGCTGCTGGCGTGTCGCAGAACGGTCTGCGACAGGGCCTGCGACACAGGCTCGTGTGCGGGCGACAGGTCTGCGATACAGACTGCGACAAAGGCCGCCGGCCGGCTTGGAGGTCACACCTGCGACAGTGCACGATGGGTTGACCGAAGGCGCCATCGAGTGCTTGGCCCCTTGCCGATCGGCTCCACCAGGCCGTCGCGCTTCATCCGGAGCAGCGCGCCGCGAAACCGATTGCGCGTAGCCTTCAACCGGTCCTCGGTGACCTCGTCCTCGGCCTCCAGTCGCTCGTCCAACAGCTCGGTGACGGAACGCGGGCCATTGACGAGCGTGGCCAGCAGCCAATCCCGTGTCGTCTGCTCGTCGTCATGAACCTGGTATCTACACGGTCGACCATCGTTGCCGTACTCGATCGTCAGGAGAATCCCGGCGATCTGTCCGCGCTCGTTACGCTTGCGGGGACGCCACCGGATGCGATGGCCATCACCCTCGGCCCGCGTGCCTATCCAGGTCAGGCGGAACGCGGCGACCCAGGCCATCGAGCCGAACGGGTCACCCTCGGGCTGGCCTTTGGGCGGATGGCCAAAGGTAACGCTCGGGACGCCGAGGCAGTCGAGGCCACCGACGAACTGGAAAGGCACCTGTGCGTCGGAGCGAAGTCGCTCCTCGGCCACTCCGGTGGCCGGGACGACGGAGTCGACGATCACCAGGTCGCAGCCGGAAATGCGCCTGAGCTGGGCTACTGCCTCGGCTGCCTTCCAGAATGGCTCGCCCGCGAGCGCCGAGCCGAGGTCGCCCGGCTCGACGTACGTCACCTTTGAGCGATCGCCGCCGAGACCGCCGACTCGCCGGGACCATTCCCGGGGCCGCCGCTCGGCGTCGAATATCAGGGGGCGCATGCCCGCCTTCTGCGCCTCGACGACGAGGATTGCGCCCGTCATGCCCTTCCCGGTTCCTGGTGCCGCGTACAACAGCGTTGGCCCAGCGGGCTCCAGCATTCCGAACAAGAGTGGTTCGGGCGGGTCATCGGGAATGTCCGCGAGGGTCCGGATCCGGCAGATCCCAGCGAGGCGTAGTGCCGCCTCCTCAGGCCGGAGCGGATGAACTGCGCGCAGCTCGCCTTCACGGTCATCGAGCGCAAGCCGCAGCCGCTCCTCGATCACCTTCGAGGCGAATTCGGATGGTGTGGTCATGCTCAGGCCGCGGGCTCGCACACGCGCTCCGGTTCCGGACGCAGTAGAGCCGCCAGTTTCTCGATCGCGGTCCGATCGTCAACGACTCGCCCCAGACCTTGCGAGGCCCGCGATGTGCGCACCAGCAGCTCAATCTGGGCATGAGAAAGCCCGGCGGCATCGCCGGGCTTGGACAGTCGACTGGTATCGACGCGCTTCGGGGGAGCCCCGCCACGTGGGATGCGGTTCATCGATCCATGGGGCCCCCATTTCGGACAGACTTGCGGAGTCGGTCGAGATCGTGACGGGCAATGCGGTAGCGGCGCCCCGGCCCAATCCTGTCCGCCGGGAGTAGGCCAGCCTTGATCCAACGACGAACCGTCGACTCATGGATCCCAAGTTCACGAGCCGCCTCCGGCAGGCTAGTGAGTCGCCTTCCCATCCTCGTCCTCCAACACTGCGAAAAACACCGAAGGACCCCGGCTTTAGCCGAGGTCCTTGCGTTGTGGGTTTCTGGGCGCGCCTAAAGCACGCCGCGTGCCCGGGTATTGCACGGCGGACCCCCGGACGGGCCCATGGCGCCGCGTCTTTGCCGCTCTTTACGTCATACCCCTGAGAGTTGACGGGTCGCGACTTTCCGAGCATCCCTCGGAGGCTCCGTTTATTGAGGTCGGAGCCCGACGTTCGACACCAACGCTATCGAATTCCTAGGCAGGCGTCAAAGTCAGTCAGTACCGCCAACTCGGTTGGACGCGCTCTGGGTCAAACCTAGTCGCACCGCGGCGAGCCGGACCGATCACAACCCCGTCGAGAATGGCAGCAATGATTGCCCGCCTCTTATCGACATCCAGGCGACCCCATCGCGAGCGGGCGCCACCCGCCTCGATGAGGACGCTTCTTGACGACGACGAGGCCAGCCGCCGACGCGCGTCAGTGACTCGCGCCTCAAGCGCGTCTCGCGCAGTGAGGAACTCCGGGCGGTCGATCAGCCGGTCGACATAATGGTCCCGGGCCAGCTGCTCCAGGGCCGCCTCGTCCGCGCGAAGTTGAGCGATGAGGTCCTTCTCTTCGGGCGCAACGCCCGAAGCGGACAACGCCTCCGCGAGCGCCGGGGAGTCGATGGCCGTCAATACCATCTCGCTAACGAGATCCTCCAAGGGCTCGGCCATGATGTGGGTCCCACCACATGAGGCGCGGCCGTTCACCTTCTCGCAGCCGTAGTGCCGAGCCTTGTCGGCATGTCGGCGTCGGATCACCATCGTCGAACCGCAGCGGCCGCAGCGCACCAATCCAGAAAGCAAGAAGCGGCCCGGGGCACCAGGTCGGCGCCGGCCTTCGATCAGCGCGAGCAGTTTCGCGTGATCCTCCGGACTGATTATGGCCGGCCACTGACCCTGCGCGACGATCGCGCCGCGGTGGACGCGGAGCCCCGCGATCCGAGGCGAGCGAAGCATCTTGACCAGATGCTGGACCGTCCAGTGCTTCCCGGTCGGCGTGCGGACTCCGGCCGCATTCCACTCCCGAGCGATCGAGTACATGGACTCGCCCTTGAGGATGCGCTCGACGGCGTCGCGGACAAGCGCGGCCTCGTCATCCACGAGTGTCGACCAATCACGCGTCAGGCCAAACGGACGATGCCCGCCACCAGATCGGCCACCTCTCTTGGCCGTCTCCTCGTGCTTGCGCATCTCCCGGACGCTGAGGCTCTCCGCCTCGACCTCGGCGACAGCCGACATGATGACCGCTACGAGCTTTCCTGCGATGGGCGTCGAGGTATCGATCCCATCCCGGACGGTCACGAGATGAGCCCCGACCCTCTCGCATCGCTTCCACAGATCGGATAGGTCGGTGAACCGCCGCAGCAGCCGATCCAAGCGCCAGGAGACGATGATGTCGACTCGGCCGGCATCAAGCTCCCCGAGCATGGACTTATAGCCGGGCCGATCCGCATTCCGCCTAAAGGCGCTTACGTCGGCGTCGCTGTATTCGCCGACGATGTCCCATCCGCGACTCGTGGCGAACGCCCGGCAGTCATCGAGCTGCCGGGCGGTGGCTGTCTCCTCCCCCGTCCGATCTCGGCTCAAGCGGGCGTACAAGGCGGCTCGCGTCATCAGGTCGACAATACGCGACGAATATCCATAGGTCAACTCTCGCCGGCGCAAGGTTGACCGTGATCCGCCGCGGCGGATGGACGAAGCCGGCGTTGCGGATCGCGCCGCGAACCCGCTCACGGGCCTCCCGGATGGAGGCGTCACCGAGGCCGACGATCGTGAAGCCGGGCAGGCCCGGTGCGACGTCGACCTCGACGCGGATCACGCGTCCGTCGAGCGCGACGAGGGTCGCCGAGAGGAGGGTCGCCAGCACGCGTCGACCCTAGCGGCGACCGCTTACCTCGTGCTTATCCGGGGCGGACCGTCCTCAGCGAGCCCCCGCCCGGGCCGGCAAGGCTGCCGGCGTCGTCTCGACCACGGCCGCCCGGTCGATCGACCGCGCCAACTCCACGATCTCGCGCGACAGCATCGACTCCGGCTTCGAGTGGGCGAATGGGGCACCGGTGTTCTGGGCGCTGATGGCGACCCGGTACTCGTTGGAGATCTTCGTCTCGAAGCTCCGCTTGAGGGCGCTCTCGGCGGCCTGGACGCTGATGCCGGTGAAGGCGTTCGAACGGTTGAGGACGAGCTTCAGGCGCTTGGCGTCGAAGCCGATGCGGCGCAGCGCCTCAAGGGCGAGTCGGACGTTCTTCAGGCACGACAGGTCGGCGGTCATGACGATGTGGACCTCGTCGGCGTGGTCGAGGATCGACAGCGACAGGTCGTTGAGCCGCTTGTCGACGTCGACGATGACGTAGTCGTACATCGTCCGGAGCTGGGTCAGGATGGCCGTGAGGCGATCCTCGTGGACGAGGTCCGCCTCCTCGGGGCTCGTCGGCGCGAGCAGCAGGTCGACGCCCGAGTCGTGCTTGACGAGGCTCGACGCCAGGAGGTCGGCGTCGACCGACGGGGCGGCCATGATGTCGCTGACGCTCTTGCGGTCGTTGCCGAGGTCGAGGAAGACGCGATGGTCGCCGAACTGCAGGACGGCGTCGACGAGGACGACCTTGCGATCGAGCTCGCGCCGCAGCGCGATCGCGGTGTTGATCGCGATCGTGGTGGCGCCGACTCCGCCCTTCGAGCCGTAGAACGCGATCATCCGGCCCATCGGCGGCTTGGCCTTGGTGCTCGACTGGTCGCCGCCGAAGCGCGACAGCAGGCCGCGCATCCGGGCCAGCAGCTCGGCCTGGTGGAACGGCTTGACGAGGTAGTCGTCGGCGCCGGCCCGGAGACCGCGGACCTTCTGCTCGACCTCCTTCTCGGAGGTCAGCATGATGATCGGGACGTGGCCCTGGCCGCCTTCGTCGGCGCGGATCTTCTCGGCCACCGCGTAGCCGTCCAGCTTCGGCAGACCGACGTCGAGGAGGATCAGGCTGGGTGATTCGACGGCCCACAGTCGGATCGCCTCCTGCCCATCGCCTGCCACGACGACCGTGTAGCCAGCCTGCTTCAGGGTGTACTGCAGCAGCCGCTGGACGTTGGCCTCGTCGTCGACGACCAGGACCTTCGTCATCGCCTCGTCCCCTCCCCCGTCTTGGTCATGTGACCGTATCGCGTCACTTGTCGCCTGGCTGCGTTCCGCCCGCCGCCATGCCCCGCTCGACGTAGCCGGTCAGCGGCTCGACGAGGCGGGTGAACTCGGTCGGGATCACGAACTTGGTGGCCGGGCTCATGCCGAGCGCCTTGAGCGCCTCCAGATACTGCAACGCCATCGTCTTCTGGTCCACGCCCTTGGCGGCGTTGAAGATCCGGGTGAGGGCCTCGCTGAAGCCCTCGGCCCGCAGGATGGCCGCCTGGCGGTCGCCCTCGGCCTTGAGGATCTCGGACTGCTTCTGGCCCTCGGCGACGTTGATGGCGGCCTGTCGGGTGCCCTCTGACTCGGTGATCACGGCGCGCCGGGTCCGCTCGGCCGACAGCTGGCGGTTCATCGCATCCTGGACGTCGCGCGGCGGGGTGATCTCGCGGATCTCGACGGTCGTCACCTTGCCGCCCCAGCGCTCGGTCACCTCGTCGAGCTTGACCCGCAGGACCTCGTTGATCTGCTCGCGCTTGGACAGCACCTCGTCGAGCAGGATGTCGCCGATGACCGCGCGCAGCGTGGTCGTGGCGACGCCCTGCAGCGCGCCCGGGAAGTTGACGACGTTGACCTGGCTCTTGAGCGCGTCGACGATCCGCCAGTAGATCAGGAAGTCGACGTTGATCGGCGCGTTGTCCTTGGTGATCGTGGTCTGGCTGGGGACCTCGATGAACTGCTCCCGGATGTCGACCTTCACCGGTCGGTCGACGATCGGGATGAGGAATCGGAGGCCGGGATCTCGGACGAGCGAGTCGTCGGTCCGCCCGAGCCGGAAGACGACCAGCCGTTCGTACTGCTGCACGATCCGAACGGACAGGTACAGGATCACCAGGACGACGACGACCAGGAAGGCCGCGATCGAGAGGGTCACCGGGAGTTCCACTGGGCACCTCCAAAGGAGCAGCGCCACGAGCGCAGCGGCAGGCTGCGACCGTGTGCCTGACGATGATGACGCCTCCGGCGGCGCCGTGGGCTCATTTCGACTCGCTGGATGGGTCGGGCTCGGCGGCCGCGTCGGGCTCGACGGGCAGGGTCAGCCCGTCGACCGCCACCACGCGAACGGGCGTCCCGCGCTGCAGCGGCCGCCCGTCGGCCGTTCGAGCGCTCCATTCCTCGCCGGCGGCGACGACCGAACCGAGCGGCACGAGCGGCGAGCGGACCTGGCCGAGCGTTCCCAGGCTCACCGTGGCGCCGCCGGCGACGGCCATGCTGACCCGGCGGGACCGGACGGCGCCGTACACGATCAGGATGCCGAACGCGGCGGTCGTGACGGCCATCGTCACCAGGAGGGGCGTCGCAACCTCGACGGCCGGTCCGATCGGGTCGCCCGGGGTCGTGTACAGGGCCGAGGCGCCCAGCACGAAGCACACGATCCCGGCGACGGTCAGCAGGCCGTGGCTGGTGACCGTCAGCTCGAGGCCGATCAGCACGATGCCGAGCCCGATCAGCAGCAGCCCGCCGACGTTGAGCGGCAGGCTGCCGAAGCCGATCAGCCCCAGGATGATCGCCAGGGCGCCCAGGATGCCGGTCACGAAGTTCGGGTTCTGGAGCTCGAAGATCAGGCCGTAGAAGCCGATCGTGAACAGCAAGAACGCGATGTTCGGGTCGGACAGCAGGTGCAGGAACGCCTGGAAGGGGTTCATCGGCGTCTCGTCGGTCGTCACGCCTTCGAGGTCCAGCGTCACCCGCTGCCCCCCGGGCAGGCCGACCTCGCGACCCGATGCCGACGCAAGGACCTCCTCGATCGTCGAGGCCAGTCCGTCGACGGCGCCGACCTCGACCGCCTCGTTGGCCGGTGACGAGCGAGCGTCGCGGACCGTGGACACGGCCCACTCGACAGGACGGTCGCGGGCCTGGGCGATCGAGGTCATGTAGGCGATCGTGTCCTGCATGACCTTCTCGCCGAGCGTGCCCTCGATGTCCTCGCCCTGGCCGCCGACCGGCGACGCCGCGCCGATGTTCGTCCCCGGGGCCATGTACGAGAGATGGGCCGCGAGGGTGATGAACGTCCCGGCGCTGGCGGCCTGGGCGCTGCCGGGGGCGCCCCACACGATGACCGGGACGCGCGCCTCGAGGAACGCCGAGGTGATGTCGCGGGTCGCCTGGAGATTGCCACCCGGGGTGTTCAGGCGGACGATGACAGCGCGGGCGCCCTCTCGCTCCCCGAGCGCGATGCCCTCGCCGAGGTAGCCGGCCATGACGCTGTCGACGACGCCGGTGGCGGTCAGGACGATGACCGAGCCACTCTGCGCCTGCACGGCCGGCGCGACGAGGAGCCAGATGGCGCTCAGGGCCGCGAACAGGAGCCGGATCGCGCGCAGCCTGGACCAGGCACGCAGGGTGGCGGGGGTGCGGCGGGGCGACGGCATGCGGGCTCCTCGAGCGAAGTATCCCATCCCGGGCCCCCGAACGGGCGATCAGCTTCGGGGCAGCGCCTGCAGGTGGTCGAAGACGAGGGCGCTCCAGGTCTCCAGGCGGTCGTGGACGGCGGCCACGGCAGCCGGCTCCGCGAACGAGCCCGACAGCTTGTCCGTCTCCCGGATCTCCACGGGCCGGCCGGCGGCATCGGCGACGTAGACCGCCCCGACGTGGACGCTGCCGACGTCGGTCGTGTCGTCGTTCAGCAGGCCGACGAGACGGAACTCGGGCTCGAAGCCGGCCTGCACCTCCTCGGCCCACTCGCGCCGCAGTCCCCCGGCGAGGTCGCCGTCGCCGGGGTTCAGGTGGCCGCCGACCCCGATCGACCAGCGGTCATGCAGTCGCTCGTCGCCACCGGCGCGGGTCCGGTGCATGAGGAAGTAGCGCGGACCATCGCGGAGGACGAGGTACGGGATGACCTGCTTCCACGAGCGATCCCGCTCCATCGCCGACCGCGGCTGGAACGTGCCCTCCCGGGCGACGATCGCCTCGAAGTCGCCGACCTCGGACCTGACACCGTGCCAGCCCGGATCCGCCATCAACGCCCGACGCGGGACGACGAGGACGAGCTCCGCTGGCCCCTCAGCCATCCGAGTCGACCTCCAGCCTGGCCCGGGCGGCCTCGAGGCGTTGGCGCAGATCCGGGACTCCGCCACCCCGGCCCGGGTCAATGTCAGCGCGGCCGCCGTCCTCGATTGCCGCGATCCAGACATCGATCGCCGCTCGATAGGCTCGAAGCCGGTCCGCGACCGCCTCGCGGTTCGTCGCGAGGATGCCGGCGCCCATTTCGGCGTCGCCGCGGGCCAGGCGGGTCATCCCCGCCCAACCGCTCGCGGCGAGCTCCCGCGCCGTCGACCAGTCGTCGGCCCCGGTGACCGCCTCCACGAGCGCGGCCGCGGCGACCAGCGGCAGGTGGCTGACCCCGGCCACGGCGGCGTCGTGCTCGGTCGCCGACAGCCGAACCGGGTCGGCACCGACGGCACGGGCCAGCGCATCGACCCGGCGGACGTCGTCCCCGCGAGCCATCGCGCCGGGCACCACGACCCACGGCCGGCCCGTGAAGAGCGCCGTGTCGGCCGCCTGGAAGCCGGTGGTCTCCCGCCCGGCCATCGGGTGGCCCCCGACGAACGGCCCCCCGGCAGCGTCGGCGGCGGCCACGATTCGCGCCTTCGTGCTGGCGACGTCGGTGAGGGTCGCGCCCGCCTCGGCGACCGATCGAAGCGTCGCGGCCTCCGCGGCGAGGAGATCGAGGATCGCGAGCGGCGGCCCGGCGAGGATGACGCGCGCGGCACCGCTGACCGCATCCGCGACCGAGTCGGCAACTCGATCGATCACCCCCGCAGCGAGCGCGGCACGCGGCCCCCCGCCCGAGGGCGTCCAGGCGACGATCGCTGGCGAGCGGCCGCTTCCGCGGAGGGCCCGGGCGATCGAGCCGCCGATGAGGCCGAGCCCGAGGAGCGCGATCGGTCCCGGGACGGGCCCGTCAGGCCGTGGGGATTGCCTCGGCTCAGCCACCGAGGCGGGCCTCCGACAGGGGCTCGTATCGCGCCGGGCCCCGGCCCAGGTGACTGCGGTACAGGACGAGCCGCTCCGCCATGAAGGCCACGTCGAGGTCGGCGGCCTCGGTTGCCAGCGACCGGGCAAGGCGGGCGGCGCCGGGCACGCCGTCGGTCCTGGCGATCGTCAGGTGCGGGGTGTACGGCTTGCGCTCGAGCGGCCCACCGTTCCCGGGGCGCTGAGGCAGCCACTCGGCCACCCGCTCGTCGGCCGCGAGCGACGCCGAGAGATTCGTCAGCTCCTCCGCTCCGGCCACGACGTCCACCCACAGGGTTCGCGGGCGCTGGATGTTCGGGAAGGCCCCGGCACCGCTCAGCCGGACGGTGAACGGACGACTCCGGGCGGCCACCTCGGTGAGCGCAGCGGCGAGCGAGGGTACGGCGCTTTCGGGGGTCGGACCCAGGAACTGCAGCGTCAGGTGAAGACCGTCGAAGCGGACCCACCGGGCACGGACGCCGTCGTGGGCCGTTCGAACGCGCTCGGCCACCTCGGCCACGGCCTCGCAGGCCCCGGCCGACAGCGGAACCGCGACGAACAATCGCGGCTGGCCGTCCGCCGCCGGATGCCGGTTCTCGCCGCCCCACGGCCTCGCGCCCGGGCGCGGCGCACGGGCTCCCGGGCGGGTCACCCGGCCCCGGTCGCCCCGGAGGACGACGCCGCCTCCGCACCGGTTCCTTCGCGCTGCCATTCGAGGCGGTCGTGCCGCAGGATCTCGATCGCCCGGTCGCGATCCCGCCAGCCGAGCACCTCGACGGTCTTGTCCTCGAGCAGCTTGTAGGTCTCGAAGAAGTGCTCGATCTCGACGAGACGATGAGGCCGCATCTGCTCGAGCCGGTCGATGTGCATCTGGTGGGGATCGTCACGGGCGACGCACAGGATCTTGTAGTCGACGCCCTTCTCGTCGCGCATCTCGAGGACCCCGATCGGGCGAGCCCACACGTGACAACCGGTGAACGTCGGTTCGTCGATCACCAGCAGAGCATCGGTGTGATCGCCGTCGTCGGCCCGGGTGCCTTCGATGAAGCCGTAGTCGAAGTTGTAGAACACGGCCGACGACAGCACCCGGTCGAGCCGAAAGACGCCCGCGTGCTCGTCGAACTCGTACTTGTTGCGGCTCCCGCGAGGGATCTCGACGACGATCTCGACCAGGTCCGGGAAGCCGCTGCCGTCACGCATGCCGCAACGGTAGCGCGGCGCGCCGGCGGCGGATTCGTCAGTCGGTGTAGAGGCGCTCCTCGATGAGCTTCTCCTGGACCGGCCGCCCCTCGGGATCGAAGCACGAGAAGGCGAAGTGCTTCTGGTACTCGAGGTCGATGTTGTCGGGGCCGCTGCGGTTCTTCTCGACCGACAGGATGATCCAGTCGCGGAAGCGCTGGGCCTGGTACGGGTTGAACTCGATGTTGACCTTGGCGACGATGTTGTACTTCTCGTTCATGATCAGGATCACGTCGGCCTCGTAGTTGATCGCCGACGAGCCGCGCAGGTGGTGGTTCCGCAGGCGCGAGGCCTTGAGGCCCTCCTTGTCGGCGGCCACGATCGCGATGACCGGGACGTGCTCGGTCAGGGCGATGTCCTTGAGACCGTTGACCACGAACGTGACCTTCTCCGCCTCGGTCGAGGGCTCGGGAAGCTGGGGCACCTTCTGCAGGTAGTCGACGACGACCAGCAGGCGCCGCTCCCCGGCGCGCTGGCGGTGCAATCGAATCAGCTCGCGCAGGTTGTCGACGGTCGTCGCGGTGGCGGAGCCGCGCATCAGGAAGAGGTTGCCGCCGTAGCGCGCGATTCGCTCGAGCGCCGGGCGGAGGCGCGGGCTGGCGGCGAGGTCTGGCGCCGCGTCCCCGGCCTGCGACCACGCCCGAATGACCTCGCTGCGGACGTCCTGGATCTTGATCGCCCCGGTCGAGGGCTTCGTGCTCGGGAGGTGCGGCAGGACCGACTCCATCGCCACGAGGCGGTTCAGCAGGTCGGCCTCGTCATGTTCGAAGCAGACATACAGCACGTACGCCTGGCCGGCGGCGGCGACATTACGCGACATCTGCAGGGCCATCGTCGTCTTGCCGGTGCCCTGGGCACCGCCGATGAGCAGCAGGTCGCCCGGCCGCAGCCCGCCACCGAGCATCCGGTCGAGCGGGATCAGGCCGAGTGGAATGGGCTCGTAGTCGCCGATCTCGCCGGCGGCCACCTTGCCCCGAACCTCGGTCAGGACGTCGAGGGCGCTGCGGGGCGCAAGCCGACCGTGCTCGGTGTCGAGCTGCCACTCCCCGTCGCCGCCGAACATCGCCGGCTCGTCGGCGACATGCGTCGCGGCCCCGGCCTTCGCGCCCTTCGATTCAGTCGCCATCCTCGCCTCTACCCCCGTGCTGCGGTGCCCGCCTCGCCGGCGGTCGCCATGTCGTGAGCCCGATCGCCGGACTTCGCGCCGAGATCGTCCCATAGTCGGCAGATCGTGCGAAGCCCCCGTTCGTAATTCTCCAGGAGCATGAATTCGTTCGGGGCGTGGGCGTTGTCGTCGGGGTTCGTGAAGCCGAGCATGACGAGCGGCAGCCCGAGCTGCGACACGAACATCGAGGCAACACCGATCGTGCCCCCGGCGCGGATCAGCAGCGGCTCGCGGCCGAACTCGGCCCGCAGGGCCGCGAGGGCCGCCTGGGCAATCGGGTGCGTGGTGTCGGTTCGGACCGGCAGGGCCGTGCCGAGGTTGCGAACCTCCACGGTGACGCCGGGAGGCGCGATCCGCAGGACGTGGTCGCGGAATCGCTCGAATACCCGGTCTGGTGCCTGGTTCGGGACCAGCCGGCAGCTGACCTTGGCGTGGGCGCTCGCCGGGATGATCGTCTTCTGGCCGTCGCCCTGGAAGCCGCCCCACAGGCCGTTGACGTCGAGGGTCGGACGGACGGCCCTGCATTCGAGGGCCGTCCAGCCTCGCTCCGGGGACAGCGCTCGAACCCCGATCTCGGCACGGAAGGCATCCTCGTCGAAGGGCAGGCAGCTGATCTCGAAGCGTTCCTGTCGCGTCGGCTCGATGACCTCGTCGTAAAAGCCCGGGATCGTCACCCGGCCGTCGCGGTCCTTCAGCTGGGAGATGATCCCGGCCAGGGCGTTGGCAGGGTTCTCGACGCCCCCGCCGAAGCCGCCCGAATGGAGATCGACCGGCGACCCGGTGACGTCGATCTGGGTGTACAGGTTGCCGCGCAGCGCGACGGTCAGGGCCGGCAGGTTGCCCTCGAAGAACCCGGTGTCGCTGATGATCACCGCATCGGCCGCCAGGCGCTCGCGGTTCGCCTCCAGCCACGGCGCGAGGCTGATCGAGGTGATCTCCTCCTCGCCCTCGAACAGGATCCGGACGTTGAGCGGCAGCCGACCGCGCGTTGCGAACAGGGCCTCGGCGGCCTGCAGGTGCAGGTGCAGCTGGCCCTTGTCGTCGGCCGCCCCCCGCCCCACGACTCGGCCGTCACGGATGAACGGATCGAATGGCGCGGTCTCCCAGGCCTCGATCGGGTCGACTGGCTGGACGTCGTAGTGGCAGTACACGAGGACCGTCGGCGCGCCGGGGGCGTGCAGCCAATCGGCATAGACCACCGGGTGACCGGCCGTCTCGGCGACCTCGACACCCTCGAAGCCGATCCGGGTCAGCTCGGCGGCAATCCAGCGCGCCGCGCGGCGAACGTCCGGCGCGTGCTCCGGCAGCGACGAGATCGAGGGGATCCGGAGGAACTCCAGGTACGAGGCGTGGCGGGCCTCGCGGGTTCGGTCGAGGTACGCCTCGATCTCCGGATCGATGCTGTTCCGGGCCGCGTCGTTCTCCGCGTCGTTCTCCATCCAGCGCATGGTACCCACGCCTGCCCTCGGCACGCGATCCTGATACCCGAGGCAGCTCCAGGGGGTCAGCCCGCGCGCCAAGCGGCGTGATGTTCTCCTCAGCTACCTAGTCGACGACTTCACCGCCTCACGCATCCTCGACCGTCCGAATCCCGGCGCCGGCGTTCTCCCGGGGAACCGCAGCGCCGGAATCAGGCCCTCCGACCACATTCGACCGCCGGGTATGGGGGGGATCGTGTCCGTAAGGTAGCCACAGGGAACAATCGTCCACGAGCGCCCCCAAATGACTGAGCCAGGCCCGGCGGGCCTGGCTCAGCGGTGTGAGGTGCCGGCTGGCGCGTTACGCCGGGTGCGGCGCCGGCGAGGACTTGGGCTTGCCTTCCGGCTTGCGCTCGGTGGTCGGCTCCGACGGCTCCTCGGGCGGCAGGTGCCGCCGCGCGGGCAGCCCGTGGATGTCCTCCTTCGGCGGCAGGTCGCTGAACAGCGACTCGAAGGCCTCGCCGTCGACCGTCTCCTCGGCGATCAGCTTCTGGGCCAGGTTGTCGAGCCGGTCGCGGTGGGTCTCGAGGACCTGGCGCGCTCGCTCGTAGGCCCGGTCGATGATCGCCCGGACCTCCTCGTCGATCTGCTTGGCGATCTCGTCGGAGTAGTTGCGCTGCTCGCCGATCTCGCGGCCGAGGAAGACCAGCTCGTCGCGCTTGCCGAAGGCCAGCGGGCCGAGCCGATCGCTCATCCCGAACTCGGTGACCATCCGCCGTGCGAGGTTGGTGGCCTTCTCGATGTCGTTCGAGGACCCGGTGGTGGTATCGCCGAAGATCAGCCGCTCGGAGACGTTGCCGCCGAGCAGGCCGGCGATCTTGTCCTCGAACTCGGACTTCGACTGGAGGTAGCGGTCCTCGGTCGGCAGGGCCATCGTGTAGCCGAGGGCCATGCCGCGGCTGATGATGGTGACCTTGTTGACCGGGTCGCACTTCGGCAGGATCCGCTGCACGACCGCGTGACCGCCCTCGTGGTAGGCGATGATCAGCTTCTCGGCGTCGGAGATGACGCGGCTCTTGCGCTCCGGGCCGGCGACGATCCGCTCGAGCGCCTCCTGGAAGTCGGTCATGCCGATGACCTTGCGATTCCGCCGGGCGGCGAGGATCGCGCCCTCGTTGACGAGGTGCGCAAGATCGGCGCCCGAGAAGCCAGGTGACTGGCGGGCGATCTCCTCGATCGAGATCGCCTTGTCGAGCGGCTTGCCCTTGGTGTGGACCTTCAGGATCGCGACGCGGCCCTTCATGTCCGGGCGGTCGAGGATGACCTGGCGGTCGAAGCGGCCGGGTCGCAGCAGCGCCGGGTCGAGGACGTCGGGCCGGTTCGTGGCGGCCACGACGATCACGTTGGTGTTCGTGTCGAAGCCGTCCATCTCGACGAGGATCTGGTTGAGGGTCTGCTCGCGCTCGTCATGCGAGCCGCCGAGGCCGGCGCCGCGCTGGCGCCCGACCGCGTCGATCTCGTCGACGAAGACGATGCACGGCGAGTTGCGCTTGGCCTGGTCGAACAGGTCACGAACGCGCGAGGCGCCGACGCCGACGAACATCTCCACGAACTCCGAACCGGAGATACTGAAGAACGGCACGCCGGCCTCGCCGGCAACCGCGCGCGCGAGGAGCGGCTTGCCGGTACCGGGCGGTCCGACGAGCAGGACGCCGCGCGGGATGCGAGCGCCGAGGGTGTTGAACTTCTCGGGGAACTTCAGGAACTCGACGACTTCCTGGAGCTCGGTCTTGGCCTCGTCGACGCCGGCCACGTCGGCAAACGTCACGACCTGCTTGTTGCCGAGGAACATCCGGGCCCGGCTCTTGCCGAACGACAGGGCCTGGTTATTCGTGCCCTGGGCCTGGCGCATCATGAAGTAGATGAAGCCGCCGATGATCAGCAGCGGCAGCAACCCGGTCAGGACGAGCCCGATCCAGGAGTTGTCCTCGGCCCGTTCGACGCTGTAGTTCGACTGGTCGAACGTCGTCCCGCCGGCCTCGGCAGCGGCCTGGATGTCCTTGAGGTAGTCGGCGTTCACGCCCGGGACGCCCGGGGCGATGACCGTGTAGGTCTTGTTGTCAGTGCCCGTGACGGTGAGGGTCACGTCCTTCTGGACGACCTTCGAGACCTGGCCCTGGGAGACGCGGTCGAGGAACGTGCCCCAGCCGACCGATTCCGGCGCGCTCGAACCGGCGAACCACGTGTACAGCAACGCCGACACGCCCATCACGAGGACGAGCATCAGCAGGCCGTTGCGCATGAACCTGGGATTCAAGAGAGGAAGCCTCCGCGAACAAAGGGCCGTCGATCGAACGGCGGTCCCGGCGATCGAGTATAGCGATGGACTCCCTGAGGCCCTTCTGAGAAGCCTGGCTTGACTCCAGGCGCCAAGGGTCCTGTCGGGATGGTGGAGGACGATCGGGGCCGGGGACGCGTGACGCGCGGGGCCGGCATGTCACGGACGCGTTGAAACGCGACCATCGAGAGGGTGGTAGCTGGGACAGGATTCGAACCTGTGACCTAGCGATTATGAGCCGCTTGCTCTACCACTGAGCTACCCAGCCACGGCGCGCGATTCTATCGTGGCCCGGGCCGGACCGCCCGGGCTGGGTCAGTTGGGTGGGGTCCGGACGGCGCGGCGTCGGGGCCCCCGGAAGCGAGATGGTCCGTCTGCCTACCGGACTGCTCCCGCGCAGAGTGCAGCACACCGCCCAGTCGACCGGTACTTCTCGGTCAGTCCGACCTGGGACCCCGCACGGGGCTGCGGTGCGCCTCGGCACCCGGACTACCCCCGGGGCACACCACGGGGTACTACCTCGCCCCTGTCGCAGCGTGGGCCGAAGGTCCTAGGTTGATACCCGCTCGACCGTACCCGGTCGGGTGCTGGAGCGGCAGTCGGGGGCCAGGCCGCTTCAGCCGTGACGCGGGTCCCGCCGTCCGAGGAGAGGGATGAGGGACGCGCGCCGCCGGCGGCCACCGCTCTCGCTGGCCATGTCGTCGCTGCTGATCGCCGGTTTCATGATGCTCGCGCTGCCGGGTGCGCCGGCGCGGGCCGCGTCCTCGGTGCTCGTCGACTTCGGACCGGAGTCCGCCCTCGCGGAGGTCGGGAAGTCCGTGACCCGCGTGGTCGTCGTCCAGGACGAGCTCGGAGCGCCCCTCCCCGATCAGAGCGTCCGCATCTACTTCGTGAGTGGACCCAATGACCCCGGCGGCACGGGCAGCTCACCCGATGCGACCTGTACGACTGACGTCACCGGGTCGTGCGTCTTCACCTACACCCCATCCGCGACCGGGACGGACGTGCTCTGCGCGATGGTCTCCGGCTCGCCGCATGTCTGCAACGAGCCTGCCGCCGACCCCGAGCTCGACGACTACATGGACGTCATCGACGTCGTCGTCGTCGACGGCCCGCTCCCGACCGCGGAGCCGACCCCCACGCCGGATCCGACACCGACGCCGTCTCCTGATCCGACACCGACGCCGTCTCCTGATCCGACACCGACGCCGTCTCCTGATCCGACGCCCAGTCCGACACCGACACCGACGCCGACGCCCGAC
>VEOW01000199.1 GCA_012026785.1 Chloroflexota bacterium
ACCCGGTTCCCCCGACCGGGCACGACCGAGAGGGGCCGGCTCGTCCGGCCCCTCTCGGCTTTCCGCCGGTCGGCCGCCCATGACTGCATCGCCACTCACGCGATCGCCCCGGTGGGACGGCCCGATGACATGCGAAGCCGATGCGCGCGGTCGCAACCGGTGACCAGGCGAGGGAACATGATCCGGAGGGCCGAGCGATGGAACCACTGACAATCATCGTTCTGATCGGCGCGGCGGTCGTGGTCATCGCCCTCATCGCGATGTACAACGGGCTCGTCCGACGCCGTCTGCGAACGGACGAGACGTGGGCCCAGGTGGCCGTGGCGCTCAAGCGTCGCCACGACCTCGTTCCGAACCTGATCAGCGCGGTGCGCGGATACATGGGCTTCGAGCAAGCGGTGTTGACGCAGGTGACCGAGGCCCGCGCGGCCGCGATCGCTGCCGGTGTCCCGGGTCCTGCGGCGAGTCAAGCTGAGGGCCATCTGACGAGCACGCTCCGCTCGCTGTTCGCGGTCGTGGAGGACTACCCGGACCTCAGGGCCAGCGAGAACGTTCGCTCGCTCCAGGAGCAGCTGGCGACGACCGAGGGACTGATCGCCTCGGCCCGTGACACGTACAACGCCGCGGTGCGCGACTACAACACGGCAATCGAGACGTTCCCGGCGGTGTTCATGGCCCGGCCGATGGGGTTCGCGGCGCGCGCGTTCTTCGAAGCCGAGCCATCCGCCGCGGAGGTGCCGGCGGTCGACCTGTGACGGCGCGGCCCGATCCGTGGGGCAACGTGCCTCGCCTCCCCGGTACGTCCGGCATCACGGTGGTCGAGGGCGACGCCTTCATGATCGCCGACTCAGTGGGCGACGTGCGACCCGGTACCGGGGACGGGCTGTTCCATCGCGACACCCGGTTCCTCAGCACGTTCCGGCTCGACGTTGACGGTCGTCCGCCCGCGCTCCTCACTGGCCGGTCGGTCGACGCCTTCTCGGCCCGGGTTTACCTGCAACCGACGGCCGATGGAGCCGACAGCGCACCGATCGTCATCGAGCGCCGCCGCTTCATCGGCGACGGGGTCCACGAGGATCTCGTGGTTGCGAATCACGGCGACGATGCGGCCGAGCTCGAGCTGCGGATTCAGTTCGATGCTGACTTCGCTGATCTGTTCGAGGTCAAGCGACTCGTGGCGGTGAGACGGCCTCCGCGTAGCCGCGCGGTCGTCGATTCGGCGGCGGGGGTGGTACGGCTGTGGGGTCGAGGTCGGCGGGCCGATCGGTCGGTCGTGATCCGCGTGATGCCCGAGGCGGAGCCCGCGCTCACGCGCACCTCGGTCGCCTACCGTGTCAGCGTTCCGGCCGGCCAGTCGTGGCGCACCTGCATCGACGTTGTCCCGGTGCATGAGGGTGTCGCCTACGAGCCACGCTGTCGGTGCGATGCGTTCGGGTTGCTCCAGAGCCCGATGGCCGACCGGGCACGCCGCTGGCAGGCCGGCTTCCCGAGCCTCGAGACCGACGACGACACGCTCCTGCACACTTACCGGCGCTCCGTTGCCGATCTCGGCGCGCTGCGCATCCCGAGTCCCGACGGGTCCAACCGCGTCGTCGTAGCGGCCGGGATCCCGTGGTTCATGACGCTCTTCGGACGCGATGCGCTCATCACCGCGTACATGGCGCTGCCGTTCGCGCCGGAGCTTGCCGTCGACAGCCTCGAGGTGCTCGCCGCGTTCCAGGGCCGACGGGTCGATCCCGAGAGCGCCGAGGAGCCCGGCAAGATCCTCCACGAGCTGCGGTCCGGGCCGCTCGCCGTCCGGCGGCGATTCCTCGGGCACTTCTATTACGGGACGGTCGACGCCACGCTGCTCTTTGTGACGCTCGTCGCCGAGGTTCATCGCTGGGGGATCGCCCCCGACGCGGTCGCCCGGCTCGTGCCCGCCGTCGAGCGCTGCATCGACTGGGCGCTCGCGCGCAGCGAGGCCGATCGCGATGGCTTCGTCACCTACCAGCGCAAGTTCCGTCATGGCTTGGCCAACCAGGCCTGGAAGGACTCGGCCGACGCGATCCAGTCTGCCGACGGGTCGCCGGCTCGAGGCCCGATCGCGGTGATCGAGGTGCAGGGCTATCTGGTCGACGCACTGCGCTCCGGAGCGGAGGTGCTCGAGGCCCACGGCGGACCGAGCCCGCGTATCGACGAGCTTCGCCGCCGCGCGTCGGACCTCGAGGCTCGGATCGAGTTGGCCTTCGAGGTCTCCGCGTCACACGCCCGCGTGGGCTTCCTCGGGCTCGCCCTCGATGGCCGCGGACGCGTCGTCGACGGGCTGGCCTCGAACATGGGCCACCTCCTGTGGAGCCGCGCAGTCCGAGCGCCGATCGCGGAGCGGATCGCCCTCCACCTCGTCGACGAGCCGCTGTTCGCCGGGTGGGGCGTCCGGACGCTCGCCGCCACGAACGCCGGCTATCTGCCCGTCTCGTATCACCGCGGCAGCATTTGGCCGCACGACAACGCCCTCATTGCGCACGGCCTCGCGCGCTACGGGCTGACGGCCCCGATGGCCCGCGTCAGTGCGGGCCTCCTGCGCGCCGCGGCGGCCTTTGACTACTCGCTGCCCGAGCTGTTCGCGGGAATCGGTGACGACGGGCATGGCTTCCCGGTCGCGTACCCGGCCGCCAGCCGACCGCAGGCGTGGGCCGCAGCCGCCCCGCTGCTCCTGCTCCGGGCCTGGCTGGGCCTCGAGGTCGATGCTCCCGCCCGGCGGGTGTGGCTGGCGCCGTCGCCGCCGGACGGGATCGATCGTCTCGTCGTTCGTGGGCTCGCCATCGGTCGCGGGCGGGTGGATATCCGCTGGTCCGGCGGACGGCTCGATGTGGATGGCCTTCCGGCCGGGCTCAGCCTCGTGCCGGAGCGCGCGCCGGTGGGTGGATCGGCGACGGCGACGCGCGCGGGCCGTTGATGAGCGCGTCGCTCGCCGCGGTGCTCGGGCGGGTCGGGGTGAGACCCGGCGCAGGCCGGCGTCTCACCCCGTGCTCAACGGGGGCACGCTCAGCCCGAGGTGTCGTAGTGGTGGCAGGCGAAGTAGTCCGTGACGCCGTCGCCCGTTAGGTCGAGCTCGTGATACGTCCCGCCCCCGTCGGTTGCACACGGCTGCCCGTGGTACAGGTCCGCGCGGATCAGGAGCTCCGTCCCGGCGAACGGGGCATCGGTCGAGTGCGGGTCGTCGGTGTCGAAGACGAGGAACACGATGTTCGCCGTCCTCGCGTGGTGACCCGGCTCGGCACAGTGAACCCCGAGGCCCTCGACGTTGAAGCATTCCCAGCCGGCCAGGAACAACCGATGAGGGTTCAACCCGTGCGCGGCTGCCGTCCCGGCGACGATGAGAGACAGGACGCTGGCGACTGCGATCGCTCCGAGGATACGACGCATGGCGGCTCCTCCACTCTCGACGGGCCGGGCTCGCCACTGGCTCGACCTGGCCCGGGCGACTCGCGGTGAGGGCCAGGCGTCGACGCCTCCCGTCGACTACCCCGGCATTCTGTCCTACGTGGCTGTCGTAGTCGAGGCCTGAGGGATCGGGGTACCGGCACGGTGCATCTCCGGCCGGCTGCGCGGCTGACGCGCCTACTACATCGGCGTAGGATGTCACTCGGGAGGCTGAGAACCGGAATGCCGGTTCCGGGGTCCTTCCGAGTGCGGCTCACTTCATCCTCAGCCCGGATTCAGCTGGCATTCACCTCGAGCCGGTCAACTGGGCAGTGCCGTCATCGGCGTGGCAGCAGCAAGGAGATGTGCTCATGACAGCCGGCGCAACGGCTATCCACCGGGGCCGCTGGCGGAGGGCGTGGGAGGCGATCGACGAGCGGCTGGGGCTCAGCGGGCTCGCCTATCCGGTCCCGGCCCACGCCAACGGCATCGGCTACATCCTCGGCGGGATCACGTTCTTCGGCTTCCTGATCCTCGCCGTGACGGGCATCTGGCTGGCCCAGTTCTACCACCCCACACCGGCCACCGCCCGCGAGAGCGTCGTCTACATCATGAACGTGGCCCCAGCCGGCGACCTCGTTCGAGGCGTCCACTTCTGGGTCTCGAACATCGTCATGGCGACGGTCCTCCTGCACATGGGCCGGGTCTTCACGACGGGCTCGTACAAGCGGCCGCGCGAGGCGAACTGGCTGATCGGCCTCGGGCTCCTCGGCGTGACGCTCGGACTCGTCTTCACCGGCACGGTGCTCAAGTGGGATCAGGAGGGCTACGAGGCCCTCAACCACAACATCGAGATCGGCGAGCTGCTCGGTGGCTTCGGCTTCTGGTTCTCGCCAGAGTTCACCACAAGCCTGTCGATCATCGGACGGCTGTACATCGCCCACATCGCCATCCTGCCGCTGCTCGGGGTGCTGCTCCTGATCGCGCACTTCCTGCTCGTCAAGCGGCACGGGATCTCGGCCCGACCGGCGGACGCCGATGCCGCCGTCGATGGCGGCCCGGTTCCGGCCAAGGGCGGCTCGACCTTCACGGCCCACCTCGTTCGGATGGCCGGCTTCGGCCTCGTGATCCTCGCGATCGCGACGGTCCTGACGCTCATCTGGCCCGCGGGGCTCGGCGAGCGCCCGATCCCGGGAACCGAGACCACGAAGCCGCCCTGGATGTTCCTGCCGTTCTATCCGTTTGAGGACTGGTTCGGGCTCTCGGCGCTGCTATGGGTCCCGGCGATCCTGTTCGGTGCGCTCGCGCTCGTGCCCTTCGTCGACCGGAGCCGGTACCGTTCGCCCGCCCGCCGGCGCCTGTTCGTTGCGATCGGCGCGGCTGTGGCGATCGCCGCGGTCCTGCTCGTCGTCTACGCCTTCGTCACGGTGCCGCAGGCGCACGTCCAGGAGGCGCTGTGATGGCCGCCGTCGTGTTCCGGCTCGGCCTGCTCGCGGCCGGCATGGGCGCCGTGGAGATCGGGCTGGGCGACGCGCTCGTTCGCGGCTCGCTCGTTGGCTGGGCACTCGTCGTCCTCGTCGGCCTCCCGCTCATCGTCGCCGGCTCGGCCGGCTTCATGGTCCCCCTGCTGGGTGGGCCGAACCAGAAAGGCACGACCGATGCGTAGGTTCGTCCCGATTGCGGCCGTTCTCGGGCTCCTCCTGTCACTGAGCGCCGGGCTTGCCGTGATGGCCCACGAGGGCGAGGAGGGAATCGAGGTGGAGCCCTCGTCCGTGACGGCGGGCGACACGGTTGTGCTCGCCGGCAGCGGCCTCGAGCCGAACGCCGAACGCGTCCTTCTCCTCGCCGGCGGGAGCCTGATCGTCGCGTTCGGGACCGTCACCACGGACGCCGAAGGCATGTTCTCCCTCGAGCTGACGATCCCGAACCACCTGCCATCGGGCAACTACGAGCTGCGGGCGATCGGCGACGAAACGTTGACGACGCCACTCGGGGTGACCGCGGCCGCCGGGGGAGTCGGCGCCACGCCGGCGCCAAACGATGCCGGGGAGGCCGTCGTGGCCCGGGACCGCAGCCCCCTCGAGCTCGTGCTGATCCTCGCGCTCGTCGCGCTCGCAACGGTAGTCGGCGTGTGGCTCGTCTGGCGCGCCGAGCGGTTCCGGGGCGCGCAGACCGCCTGACGCCGGCGGACATGCCGGATACCGGCGTCCGACGCCTGATCCGGGTCGCAGCGGCCGGTGTGCCGGGCCTCCCGGACCTCGACCTCGAGCTCGGCGCGATCACCGCGCTCGTCGGCCCGCGCGGGTCGGGAAAGTCGCAGCTCCTCGGCTCGGTCGCGTGGCTGTTCACCGGGCGGCCGGCGATCGCGCCGGCAGGGGCTCGCGTGCGTGTCTCGGGCGAGCTGGGCGGCAATCGCCGCGATCGGTTTGCTCGCACCGCTGAGGCCGGCGTCACCTTTGATGGCGGGGCTCCCGGCATGCCGCTGCCGCCGTGCTCTTTCCTGCGCGCCCGCGATCGCTTCGGGTCGCCCGTCAAGGCCACGGGCAACGTGGCGAGGCGTGTCAGCGAGCAGGCGGGTCACGCCACGAGCGACGCGGTGGCGGCCGAGGCGCTC
>VEOW01000220.1 GCA_012026785.1 Chloroflexota bacterium
CATTCGCGAGGTCGGCGCCAAGGCCGCCGAGCTGGCTGCCGCGGCCGGCGACAAGGCGGGGCCGGTCGCGTCCCGAACGGCCGAGGTCACCGGCCAGGCGGGCCACAAGCTGGCCGAGCGGGCACGAGGCCTTGCGGCCGAGTTGCGGCGCGACCAGGCCGCTGCCGAGGCGGAAGCCGCGTCGCCCGCCGAACCGACGGCGGCCGAACCCACGGCCGAGTCCGCGACGGAGACCTCCGAGGACCGACCGGGCGAGATGTCCTGAGGCTCGGAGGGCGGCCCCGCCGGCTGGCGGCCTTGAACCTTCGACTGCTCAGCACGTGGTCATTCCGCGGCGCCGCGGCGCTGGGAGCGCCGTTCTGGCTGGGCGCGCGACCACCGTATACTCAGGCGACATGAGCGTCCGCACCATCCTGACCCTCGGCGATCCGCGGCTGCGCCTCAAGGGCCTGCCCGTCGACAGCTTTGGGAAGTACCTGCACGAGCTGCTCGATGACCTGGCCCACACGATGCGCGACGCCCCGGGCGTCGGCCTCGCGGCACCCCAGATCGGCGAGGCCGTGAACGCCTGCGTCGTCGAGGTCGAGAGCCGGCTGTTCGAGCTGGTCAATCCGCGGATCGTCAAGTCGACCGGTGAGGATCGGGACCTCGAGGGCTGCCTGTCGATCCCCGGCTTCGCGGCCTACGTCACCCGCAGGGAGCGCGTCTGGGTCGTGGCCCAGGACCGCCGCGGCAAGCGCTTCAAGGTCTCCGGCACGGGCCTCCTCAGCCGGGCCTTCCAGCACGAGCTCGATCACCTCGACGGCAAGCTGTACATCGACTACCTCGACTCGATGGACGAGCTCATCGCGGTCCCCGAGAGCGACGAGGCGGCCGAGGGTGGCGCCACGGACGCGGAGGACGAGGGGAAGGTCCGCACCCCGGCCCTGGCATGAGCGGGGGCCCCGGGGCCGGCGCCGAGCCGGGACCGGCGCCAGGGACGACCGGCAACGGCCCCGTTCGAACGATCTTCTTCGGATCGGGCTCGTTCGCCGTGCCGATCCTCGAGGCCGTCGCGGCTGACCCGCGCCTCCGGCTGGTCGCCGTCGTGACCAGGCCGGATCGACCCGCCGGCCGGAGTGCGACCCTCCAGCGAACCCCGGTCGCCGAGCTCGCGGCGCGGCTCGCGGTACCGTTGCTGCAGCCTCCCGTCCTGGCGACCCAGGAGGCGGTCACGGACATCCAGCGCCGTCGCCCGGAGCTCGGCATCCTCGCCGATTACGGCCGGATCGTGCCGCGCGAGGTTCTCGAGCTGCCGGCGCTCGGGATCCTCAACGTCCATCCCTCGCTCTTGCCGCGCCACCGCGGTGCATCGCCCATCCAGGCGACCATCGCCGACGGCGACGTCCGGGCCGGCGTCTCGATCATCGACATGGACGAGGGCGTCGACACGGGGCCGATCGTGGCCGTTACCGAGTGGCCCCTGACCGGCCGCGAGCGGGCGCCCGAGGTCGAGGCCCGGGCGGCTCGGGCCGGGGCGGAGCTCCTGCTGCGGGCCCTCGGTTCGTGGCTCGACCAGTCGGCGGTCGTCGAGCCGCAGGAGGCGATGCGGGCCAGCACGACGCGACCGTTGCGGCGGGAGGATGGGCGCCTGGAGCCCAGCCGATCCGCCGAGGAGCTGGAGCGTCGCGTCCGCGCCTACGATCCGTGGCCCGGCACGTTCCTGGAAACGGACGCCGGACGGGTCATCGTCCACGAGGCGACGGTCGCGCCGTCGCGCGCCGACGACGTCCCCGGGATGCTCGTCGAGCAGGATCAGCGACTGGCCCTGGCGACCCATCACGGGCGCCTGGTGCTCGAACGAGTCCAGCGCGAGGGTCGCGACGCCACCTCCGGCGAGGAGTTCCTGCGCGGGCAGCGTCGGCTCGTCGGCAGCCGCGTCAAGCGTCCGGGCGTGGAGGGCTCGACGTGAGCTCGCCGGTCGGGATCCCCCGACCTCGCCCCGACGGGCCGGAAAAGGTTCGCGGCGCGACTCGCTACGGCGGCGACCGCCGCGTTCCCGGGCTGCTGCACGCGCGCCTCGTCCTCGCCGGCCGGGCCCACGCCCGGCTCCGCGGCGTGGATCCCGGCGCCGCCCTCGCCGTGCCGGGCGTCGTCGCCGTGCTGACCGCGAAGGACCTGGCGAATCTCGCTCCCGGCTCGGATCGAACGGCGATCCCGCTGGCCCGCGACGAAGTGGTCTTCGCCGGCCAGCCCGTGGCGATGGTCGTCGCCGAGACCGTCGCCGCGGCGAGCGATGCCGGCGAGCTGGTGGTCGTCGATCTCGAGCCGCTCCCGGCAGTGATGGATCCCGAGGCCGCGATGCGGCCCGACGCGCCGCTCGTGCGCGGCGACATCGCCGATGACGGCGACGGTCCCTCGATGGACGCCCAGACCCACGCCGCGGTGGGAGCCCACAGCGACGAGCTCGAGGTCGAGGAGCTGTCGGCCAATGTCGTCGGCCGCTCGCGCTACTCGGAGGGCGACGCCGGCACGGCCCTCGCCCGGGCCGAGTTCGTCGTCGAAGGCCGGTACTCGACTTCCTGGATGTACCAGGGCTACCTCGAGCCGCAGGTCACGACGGCCCGCCTCGACGACGACGGCAGCCTGATCCTCGAGACCGCGACCCAGGGTGCGTTCGGCAACCGCAATGACGTGGCCAAGGCGATGCGCCTGGCGCATCACCGGGTCAAGACCGTGCCGACGCCCCTCGGCGGCGCGTTCGGCGCGAAGTGGACGATGTTCGAGACGCTCGTCGGGTCGGCGACGCTCCAGCTCGGACGACCGGTCCGGCTGGAGCTGACCCGGCGCGAGGACTTTGCGGCCATGAACCCCGGGCAGGCCTTCATCGCCGAGGTCCGGATCGGCGCCTCGCGGGACGGGCGCTTCGAGGGCCTCGAGGCCCGGATCGTCGCCGACGCCGGGGCGTTCGATGACGCGACCGCCGAATCGCTGGCCGGCGTCCTGGTCGCCGGGCCGTACGCCTGGCCGGCGTTCGACATTCGAGCCTACGGCGTTCGTACCAACCGCTTCGGCGTGGGGGCCTACCGCGGGCCGAGCGGGCCACCGATGGCGTTCGCCCTCGAAACGCTCGTCGACGAGCTGGCGGGGCGCCTCGGGCTCGACCCGGTCGAGCTGCGCCGCCGAAATGCCGCGACCCCTGGCTCGCCGATGGTCGACGAGGAGCCGTGGCCGCCGATCGCGCTCGGGGAGGTGCTCGCGGGACTGGAGTCCAGCCCCGTCTGGGGGCGGCGAGCCGCGCTTCCGCCGGGGGAGGGCGTCGGCCTCGCGGTCGGCTACTGGCCGGGCGGCATCGCCCCGGCCGCGGCGCTGTGCCGGGTCTCGCCGGACGGCACCGTCCAGGTCACGACCGGGGTCGTCGACATGACCGGGGTGAGCGGCGGCTTCCAGGTCCTCGTCGCCGCCGCGCTGGGCATCGATCCGGCGCTCGTCGCGATCATCGCGGCGGACACCGGATCCGCGCCGCCCGCGCCGGGCAGCGGCGGCTCGGTCACGACGTACGCCGCCGGGCGGGCCATCCGCCTCGCCGCCGAGGAGACGCGCGACCAGCTGCTCGAGGCGGCATCGATCCAGCTCGAGATCGCCCGCGAGGACCTCGAGCTCGTCGACGGGAAGGTCCAGCCGAAGGGCACGCCCGACCGGGCGATCCCGATCGCGAAGCTGGTCCGGGCCAATGCCAGGGCCGGCCGTGCGCCGATCGAGGGTCACGGTCGGACCGGCGAGACGAGCCTCGCGCCGTCGGTCGCCGGTCACGTCGTCCACGTCCGCGTCGACGAGGACACCGGCGAGGTTCGGGTGCTCGAGGATCATCTCGTCCAGGACGTCGGACGGGCGCTCAACCCGGCCCTCGTCCGGGACCAGCAGCTCGGCGGCTCGATGCAGGGCCTCGGCTGGGCCCTGCGAGAGGGTCTCGTCCACGACGCCGACGGCGGGCTCGTGACCGGCAGCTTCCTCGATTACGCGCTGCCCCGGGCGGCCGACGTCGGCCGCCTCGAGTCGACGATCGTCGAGGTCCCGGCGCCCGACGGGCCGCTCGGCGCGAAGGGCATGGCCGAGGGACCCGTCATCGCCGGGCCGGCCGCGATCGCCAACGCGATCGCCGCGGCGACGGGCCTGCGCCTCCGCGACCTGCCGATGTCGGCGCCGCGGATCTGGCGGGCGCTCCGGGAGCGGGGGTCGTGATCCGGCCCGAGCTGCCGCTCATCGATCCCGGCTTCGGGTCGTCGGTTCGCGACCCGCGGCCCGGCGTCGCCGGCGTCAAGCCGGAGGACCTGGCTGCGTGGTTCGAAGAGCGCGGCGAGCCGGCCTATCGCGCGACGCAGGTGCTCGATGCGTGCTGGCGCGGGAGCGCCCGATCGTTCGAAGACGTGCGAACCCTCCCGGGCTCGCTCCGGACGGCGCTCGCGGAGGCCTTCCGCTGGACGACGATCGAGTCGGAGACGTTCGTCGAATCCGACGGCGGGTTGACCGAGAAGGCCCTCCACGCGCTGTCCGATGGCTCGAACGTCGAATCGGTCCTGATGCACTTCCCGGGCGGTCCGGGCCGGCGGGAGCGATGGACGCTGTGCATCTCCAGCCAAGCCGGCTGCGCGGTCGGCTGCCCGTTCTGTGCCACCGGCGAGCTCGGCTTCGGGCGCGACCTGGAAACCGCCGAGATCGTCGACCAGGTTCGGGGCGCGGCCGGGCGGCTGGCGGGGCGAGGGGGCGGGGCGCACCTCACGAACATCGTGTTCATGGGCATGGGCGAGCCGCTGCTCAACCTCAACCGCGTCCTCGAAGCGATCGCCGCCCTCAACGCTCCGCGACGCTTCGGGCTGGCCGCCCGGGCGATCACGGTCTCGACGTCGGGCGTCGTGCCCGGCATCCGGCGGCTCACCGATCTCGGGCCGCAGTTCACGCTCGCGATCAGCCTCCACGCCGCGCGCGACGCCCTGCGCGACGTCCTCGTGCCCCTGAACCGCCGCTGGCCGGTCGCCGAGGTCGTCGCCGCGGCCCGCGACCACGCCCGGGCGACGGGCCGCCGGGTCAGCTACGAGCTGACGATGATCGGCGGGGGCAACGACACCGATGCCGACGCCGACGCGCTCGCCGAGCTGCTCCGCGGCGACCTCGCCCATGTCAATCTGATCCCGATGAACCCCGTCGCCCACACCCCATGGCGAGCCAGCCCCGCGCTCGTCGTCGAGCGGTTCGCCGCGCGCGTCCGGCGGGCCGGAATCCCGGTCACGATCCGCCACAATCGCGGGGTGGACGTCGGTGCCGCCTGTGGCCAGCTCGCGGCCGAGCACGCCGGCCAGCCATTGGCAGCCGTCGTCGCGCGGCGCCGGCAGCGGCTGGAGGAGGCCAGCGCCCGGGCCCTGCGCGGCGATCGAAGCGACGAGCCGGTGCCTGCCGGGGTGGGGGAGTGAAGCGAGGTTCGAAGCCCGCCCGGCAGGTGCCGCTGGGCCGGGCACGGGTCGCGGCGAGCATCCTCGACGCCGATCTCGGGAACCTCGCCCACGCCGTGAAGCGGGTCGAGCGGGAGGGCGGCGACCGAATCCACCTCGACGTGATGGACGCCCACTTCGTCCCGAATCTCACCTTTGGCGCCGTCACGATCAAGGCTCTTCGGCGCCGGACCCGGCTGCCGTTCGATGCCCACCTGATGATCAGCGAGCCCGGACGGTACATCGACGAGTACCTCGACGCTGGGTGCGACTCGATCACCTTCCACGTCGAGGTCTCGGCCGAGCAGATCGAGCCGACCCTCCGCCGGGTCCGGGAGGCGGGCCGGGCGGCCGGGTTGGCCCTGCGGCCCGGCACCCCGCTCGCCGCCCTCGAGCCGTACCGCGAGCTGCTCGACATCGTCATGGTCATGACCGTCGAGCCGGGCTTCGGCGGCCAGGCGTTCATGGAGGACGTCGCGCGGGCCAAGGTCCTGAAGGCCCGGGACCTGCTGACCCACAAGCTCCACGGCGGCGAGGTCCACGTCGACGGCGGCGTCAACCGGGACAACGCCGAGCTGCTGGGCGGCTTCGGGGCCGACATCCTCGTCGTCGGCTCGGCCCTGTGGACGAAGGGCCGCGACATGGGCCGGGAGATCCGGCTCATCCGGGCGCTCGCCGACGAGGGCTACCAATACGCGCTCAACGACGGCGTGCCGCCGATCCCGCGCGACAAGCTGGTGACCTTCGCAACGCTCCCGCGAGCCGAGGCACGGACCCTGCGCGACGAGATCGAGGCCGCCGGCATTCCCGTCCTGCTCTTCCGATCGGCCGCTGATCCGCCCGACATGGACGATGGCCAGCGCCACTGGGACCTCCTCCTGCCCGCTGCGTCAGAGGCCGCCGCGGCCGAGCGCTTCGGATCCCCCCGGGCTGGCAGGGAGCGAAAGACGCCGGCGTGATCAGCGGAGACCCACAACGATCGCTCAGGGTCGTTGTCGCCGAAGACTCGGCATTGATCCGGGAGGGCATCGCACGCATCCTCCAGGAAGCCGGGGCCACGATCATCGCGCTCGTTGGCGATGGTCCATCACTCGTCGAGGCGGTGGTCGCCCACCGACCCGACGTGTCGATCGTTGATGTGCGCATGCCGCCAGGCCGACGCGACGAGGGCCTCCGGGCCGCCCTCGAGGCGCGGCGGCTCGTGCCGCGGACCCCGATCCTCGTGCTCAGCCAGTACGTTGAGCGCGACTACGCTCGCGACCTGCTCGCCGACGGCGCCGGCGGCGTAGGCTACCTGCTGAAGGATCGCGTCGCCGACATCGGCGCGTTCGTCGACGCCGTCCGTCGCGTTGCCCGCGGCGGCACCGCCCTCGACCCCGAGGTCATCGCCCAGGTGCTTGCCCGCGGGCGTGCCGAGGACACCCTGGCTACGCTCACGCCCCGCGAGCTCGACGTGCTGGCCGAGATGGCCCAGGGCCGCACCAACGCCGGCATCGCCGAACGGCTCCAGATCACCGAGGGCGCCGTCGAGAAGCACATCGGCAACGTCTTCGGGAAGCTCGAGCTGCCCACCACGCCCGATGACCATCGGCGCGTGCTCGCCGTGCTCGCTTACCTCAACACCGGATAGGGGTCAAGGGGAATCTCCGCCCGGACGGTCGTTGGCCCACCCGCCGGGCTGACAATCGACAGCCTGCCGGCGGCACCTTCGAGGCGCTTGATGAGCCCCGCCAGGCCGCCCGCGTCTCCGACGACGGCGCCCCCCGAGCCATCGTCGCTCACCTCCACCACCAGGTGGTCTCGGTCTCGCGCGATTCGGACGTCGCAGCGGCGAGCGCCGCTGTGCTTGGCGACGTTCGCGAGCGCTTCGCTGACAACGAAGTAGGCCGTCCGCTCGACAGCGGGAGGGAGCCGTTCAGCGGGCTGGAGCGTGCTGGCAACGCGGGTCGGGACGGCAGCTCGTCCGGCGATCGAAGCGATCGCCGCGGCGAGCCCACGGTCGAGCAGGATCGACGGCGCGGTGCCCCGAACGAGCGACCTGATGTCTGCCAGCGCCAAGTGAGCCTGCTCCTGACCGTCGATCACGAGCTGGCGGGCTGCGGCGGGGTCCGATTCGACACGCTCTGCGGCAAGGGCCAGGTCGATCGCAAGCGTCACCAGGCGCGCCTGGGCCCCATCGTGGAGGTCCCGCTCGATCGCCGCCAGCTCGCTCGCCTCGGCTTCTAGCGCGGCAGCACGACTCGTCCGGAGCGTCTCGACCTGCCTCCGAAGGGCGCGGCTTTCCGACTCGCAGATGAGGCTCGAGACGAGCTGCCGATGGAGACCGCTGGCGAGGCGCGAGATGAGCGCCGCGACGGGGAGCAGCGCGAGCCCGGCGGCGCTCCGGATCACAACCAGCGGTGCATCGTGACTGGCGATCGGCTCGAGGATCGACGGCAGCGAAGAGATCCGCGCCAGGTCGAACCAGAGCGGCATCGTCAGGAGGCCGATCGCCGCGGTCCAGAAGATGCCGACGAGAACTAGCTCGATCAGCGTGAGCGGCCCGTTGACGATGACGTACAAGACGTCCCGCCAACGGCTCTCGTCGCCGAACTCGGCCCGCAGCAGGGCGCGCCGATCACCCCGCAGCGGCGCGTATGGCGGCGGGTTGGGACGGTTGGCCGCACCCACGTACGCCCGCCAACGCTCCATCCGCGCGACGAGCCGCGACGCTTCGATGGCCACCGCGAGGAACCCCAGGCCGAGGCCGACGATGAGCGTGCTGAACCCGGCCGACAGTGCGCCGAGGACGACCAGGCTCGCGGGTACGCCGAGCACGGCGCCGAGCAGGATCGAGGCGTTCGCCCGCCACGTTGCGGCCTCGATCGGGGCGCGGATGAACGCCCACGCCGAGGCAGGCCCCGCGATCACGGGCGGTGGTCCAGAAGGTTCCGCACGTGCGCATTGTCGCGGCGGCGCGGCCTGCCGCCATGCGGCTGGCAGGGGGTGAGGGCTCGGGGTAGCCGGCTGGTCCGGCCGGGCGACGGTCTCTACGGTTTCGACGAGGAGGACCCGCTGATGACCGAACACCCAGTCGCCCCCAACGACGCCGATGACGTCGCGACATACCGCCTTGCCGGCCTCTCGGGTATCGCCATCGGGCTCGCCTACGTCGGCATCATGGGGCTCTACGCGCTGACGGGACCACCGCCGACCACCGGCGCCGAGTGGCTTGACTACCTTGCGGGTCGGACCGATCCGTGGGTCACCATCGTGGGCCTGTCGGTCCTGACCGACATCCTGTTCCTGCCGCTCGCGGTTGGGCTCTACATGGGGCTCCAACGGATTCATCGCGCGGCAACGATCGCCGGTGCCGGGCTCGTTGCCCTTTTCGCCATCCTCGACCTCGGTCTCACCTGGCCGGCCATCAGCGCGCTGCTCTCGCTCAGCGAGCAGTATGGCGCGGCATCGGCTACCACCGACCGGGGCGCACTTCTCGCCGCGGCGACCTACGGTACGACCGCGCTCAGTACCGGCCTCTTCGCGAGCTACGCCATCCTGGTCCCGGCTCTCGGGGTCGGCCTGCTCGGTTGGGTCATGCTGAGGAGCCCGTTTGGACCGCTGTCCGGCATGGTCGCGATCGCGGCCGGAGGTCTCGGAGTGGTCGCAGTCGTCGGACCGCTCGTGGCGCCGGACCTGGGGAGCGCGGTCATCGCGTCAAGCGCCCTGACCACGATCTGGGTCATCCTGGCTGGCATCCGTCTCCTCCGCATGGCCGACGCGCGCGGGCCGCGACGGGTACCCGCCTCGGCCGTACGATGATCCGATGAGGAATCGTCCATCCCTCTCGTTCTCGAGGGCCAGGCCGGGAGACGGCGGCGTCATCGAGGCGCACGCCTCGAACGACTGACGTCTCTTGCGCGCCCTTCTGCAGCGGGTCTCCCGGGCGGCGGTCCGGGTCGGCGATGAGACCGTCGCCTCCATCGGGCATGGGCTGGTCGTGCTGCTCGGCGTGGGACACGACGACGACGAGTCGATCGCCGAGTCGCTCGCTCGCCGCGTCTCGGAGCTCCGGATCTTCGAGGACGCGGACGGTCGAACCAACCGCTCGATCCTCGACGTCGGCGGGGCGGCCATCGTCGTGAGTCAGTTCACGCTCTACGCCGACACGTCGCGCGGCCGCCGGCCGGGCTTCACGAACGCCGCCGCGCCCGAGGCCGCCGACCGGATCTACCGCCGCTTCGCCGAAGCCCTCCGGGCCGCCGGGGTCGGCGACGTGCAGACCGGCCGGTTTGGGGCCGAGATGGCCGTCGAGCTCGTCAACGACGGCCCGTTCACGATCTGGCTCGACACCGCCGAGCGGTAGGGGAGCGGAACGCCCCGGCCGGGGACTGGCAGGTCCGCTTCCTGACGGGCCAGGATCCCGTTCGGGACTGCCACCCTCGTCCGCGACCGTTTCCGGCCTCGACGGTGCCATCTAACGGCAGCCAACGAGACTCCGGGTCTCGAAGGGGGTCGTCGCCCGTCGGAAAGCGCACCCGGTGGTCTCGCTACGGGGCGACGACGGGCAGGCTGGCCCGATAGCCGGCCTTGATCAGTGTCGCCCGGCCGTCGATCACGACGACGATCCGGTCGAAGTCGGGCCGGACCTCGCCGTTCGGGCCGAGTGGCGGCGCCTTCGGGATCGTCGCGGCGATGTAGCAGACGACGGCCGACCCCTGGGCTCCTCGATCGGCCGCGAACGGCGGTTCGACACCGGGGCCCTGCAGGTCGCGCACCGACGCGATCGTGGTTCGAAACGCGCCGACCACGGGACCGCCGTACTCGCGAGGCGCATCGCCGCATGCCGCGGCCGGCGGCACGAGGGCAGCGCAGCCCGTGAGGAAGCTCGCTGCCGCCGCGAGGAGTGCGGCGCCCGCCCAAGCCTGTCCACCGGAGCGTCGACCCGCTGCCATGTATCCACCCGATCGGCGCTCGAGATGGCGGCTGAGTTGCAGTCGTCGACGCGTCAGCCGGTCCCGTCGGCGGTAAGGAACTCGCCGAGGAGCCTCGAGAGGTGCTCCGGCGCGTCCTCCTGCACCAGGTGCCCGGCGCCCGGGATGACCTCGAAGCGGGCACCCGGGATCAGACCCGCCAGGTGCCGGCCGCGCTCGATCGGGATCCAGGCGTCGTCCTCGCCCCAGGCCACGAGGACCGGCAGATCGAGCGATGCGTAGCGGCCTTCGATCTCGTCGGTGTGCCGCTGGTCGGCCTGGGCGATCTGGCGGTAGATGGCGGCCTGGCCTCGTGCGTCGAGCCACGGCTCGGCGAGACGCTGCAGCGTCGGCTCGGGCAGCCCGCGCGAGCTGGCGCCCGCGATGTACTCGCGCACGAGGGCCGCGTGGAGCCGCGGCGGGAGCCGCGTGAAGACGTCGGGATGCTCGCCCACGAGGCGGAAGAAGGGCGAGCCCCAGGGCGCCACGGCGACGACATCGATCAGCGCCAGCCGGGCGTACCGCGCGCCGTGGAGGAGCTGGGCACGCAGGGTGATGGCGCCGCCGATGTCGTGGGCGACGACGATCGGCCGATCCAGCTGCCAGACCTCGAGGAGCTCGGCGAAGACCCGGCCCTGCGCGGCGAGGGACACGTCCTGACCCTGGAACATCGACGACGAGCCGAAGCCCGGCAGGTCCCAGACGATGACCTTCCAAGCTCGAGCCAGCTCGGGCGCGAGCGTCCGCCAGACGAACGATGAGAACGGCGTGCCATGGACCAGCACCACCGCGGGCGCTCGGGGGGCGCCGAACTGGTCCCACCGGACGTCGCCGGAGGACGTGTGCTCCACCCGACCGAGGCGCGATTCAGCTCCGGGCATGGCGGGATCCAAGAGAGGCGCTGGACATCGACACACTGGCCGCCCGACTGCGCACCGAAATCTCTGCAATCTGCGAAGCGCCTGACGTCCATCCTCGCTCACTCACCGTCGGCCAATGTCACCCGTTGGAGGTAGGTGACGCTTGCCGGCAGACATGACGCGCTTGTTCACCGCCGGATGGTTGGTCAGCGCCTCCAGCTCTCTGTGCTCGGTCGGCGAAAGGACAACTGCGCCGCGATCCACTTCCTCCCACAGTGACTCGATCGCCAGCTCCCACTCGGCGTGGCCGGGCTGGTCGGAGATGAACTCGTAGGACTGAGGACTCAGTCGGCCGTTCAGCCTGTCGATCAGGGCTTCGAGCCTCAGGACCAGTTCGTCCACGTGCGCTTGCCGTCGTGTCGCTCTGGCATCGACCCAACGCCTAAGGAGTCTCATGCCCGCTCGCTCAGGGACGCCAAATGTCGCTCGGCGGGATGTTGCCAAGAAGATCCTCGGCGCCGAGTCCTGTCTGGAGCCAGGGGATCCCGCGTGTTTCGATCGCCCTGAGGATCTCGCTTGAAACCTGCGCTGTCGTTCGGCTCGGGATCACCTCCCACCAGCGATCCTCGCCTCCGGGTGGCATCAGGTTGCCAAGTCGAATGACGATCGTCTTGTCCACTGGATAGGTGGTGTTTCCGCTTGGCGCTTCGGGGAGCCACATCTGGTCCGAACGAGTCTGTGCCCAGGCTGCTCTGTCCGCAACGGTGAGGTTGACGGTGAATGTGAGGTAATCGGCACGGCTATACCGGTTGCGCTGGAAGGCGACTACCTGCCACCGTTGGTCGTCAGGCAGGACGTACCTCCCTCCCGAACCCTTGAATCCAAGCGCGCGCATGCCCGGGGCGATCTCCAGCCGCAGCATGTCCCTGAAAGTCCCTTGCGCGGTCTGTCCCAAATGGTCAGCCATTAGCCTCACTCGGTGTTCGCGAATGTCATGCGAGGAGCCCCGACGTCGCCGTCCGCGGGCAGGGCGTAGATGTCGAAGCTGAGTGTTGCTCCCAGATCGGATAGCGCTGCGGCGACGTCAGGCAGGAGCTGGATAAGCGGTCCCTGAGCCTCACGGCAGCAGATGACGACATCGACCGTCGCTTCGTACCTCTGGCCGAGCTCGACAAAGGCCGACCAGGACGGCTTGAGCCGCGTGATCAATGCGTCGAGGTGATCGTGAAACTCGTCGCTCGCAGCAAGCCCTGACTCCAGGAGCCATGCTCCGTCCCGGTACGGCAGTCCCGTCCTGGGCTTTGGGTCACCGCGTCGCCACGACCGACTTGGCCGGATATCGGTGAGCGCCGTCACCGCGTCGGGGTCGAGATCAGGTCCCGCGAGCGAGAACCAGACACGGCGCTCGTCTGCAGGATGCCCGCCACTGAGTTCGCGCAGGACCTGTCGAGTGTTCACAGAGGGCCTCACTCAGCGTTCTCGAATGTCACGCATCGCTGCTATCGGGCGTCGGGAGCAATAGGGGCCGCAAGAGGCTCGCTTGCTGTCGGCCCTCGGCCCCCGTCCGGTCGGCGAAATCGAGGAGCCTTACGACGCGCATGCGAGCATCCTGGCTGTCCGTGGTTGCGACCAGCTGGACGGCGGCCCACACAGACGCGCGGGGCCAGGGTGCGGAGCTTCGCTCGGCTGCCTCGATAACGAGTTCGAACGCGTCGCTGTCGCCAACGAGAGCGAGGCTCTGAGCAGCCGCCTCG
>VEOW01000156.1 GCA_012026785.1 Chloroflexota bacterium
GCCCCCGCTCCTGCCGTCATCACGGTCCCTGCCCGCCCCTGCCGCAAGGGATAGGAGGAGACTCGAATGCGCGCAGGTCGCGTCTTCGTGCTCATCGTGATCGCGTTGCTTCCCGTCGGCGCGATCCAGGCCGCGCCACCGCCGGCGGCAACCCAGATCCGGCTCGTCGGGCCGGCCAACGGCTTCGTGCCGGTCGGCGAGGTCGTCACCCGCCACGGAGCTGTCATCGACACGTTCCGCAACGGCGCCATCACGCTGCGGGTGATCGGCTCGCCGGGCGCGACCGTGCGAATCGAGCGAGTGGCCGAAGCGACCGACGGCAAGGCCGGCCTGGCGATCGAGCTCGCGGCGAAGCGCCCCAAGAACCCGGACGACGCCGGCGCCTACGCCCGCTCCGGGCGCTCCGTGGTGGCCGATCTCGTCGCGCTCGGGATGCCCGAGGAGGACGCTCGCCGGGAGTTCGGCGACATGGAGACGCTCGATCCGGAGACCGCCGCCCAGGCTCGGCTCGTCGCCTCGACCGCCATGGACGACGCGACCCTTGCGGCCGAGCTCGCCGTCTCGACGTCCTCGACCATCCCGTACGACACCCAGTGCGCCAGCATCAGCTACGAGGGCGGCCTGATCGAGGGCTACGGCTGCTCGACGATCTTCCGGGTCGCGGCCTCGGGCACGGACTGGTGGTTCAACAACAAGTACAAGTTCTCGGCCCGTTCGAAGGATCCGACCGCCTTCTGGTGCCTCGTCGGCACCTGCCCCTGGCGGCTGGCCCAGGTCGGCTGGTCGCTCGGCTGGTCGAAGAACAACGTCCTCTACGACTGGGAGCCCGTCTCGACGAACAAGGCCCGCGAGTGCACCTCGATGACGTTCTCGGCGAGCTTCCGCGGCGTTGGCATCTCGATCAGTGGCAACGTCTGCCCCGAGGTCATCCAGCCATGGGACATGGGGAGCCGGCGCAGCGGCGCGGAGTGGCAGGGCCTCGAGAAGGGCACGGCCTGGGAGGCGGCGTTCGGGATCCAGGCGATCCATAGCCCGCCGTCCGCCGGAGGCGGCTACTCGAGCCGGTTCGGGCTCGTGTACCTCCGCTGGAACACGTGAACCGCTACCCGCCGACCCGCCTCCTGCTCGTGGCCGTGCTGGCCTTCATCCTCGGATGGCTGGCCGCCGCGGCCTGGCTCGGGCTGGCGCCGCTCCGGTATGCCGAGACGATCGAAGGCACGGTCGCGCTCATCAGTGAGGACGGCACGAACCTCTGCCTCGACCTAGGGACAGGCGGAGGGCGACGATGTGGGATCCTCGCCGGTCCACCCGATGTAGCGGTCCCAGCGGTCGGCGAACCGGTCACGATCGTCGTCGGCTGGCTTCGAAGGAGCGAAAGCCTCGAGCAACAGATCTTCATGATCGCCCCGTCCGATGGAGCCGCCCGCCACTCCGCCGGCGGTGCCGCGCGCTAATCCACCGGAGGTGCCGCTCGCAGCCGGCGAAGCAGCGCCTGGACCTCCTCGAGCTCTTCCGCCTCCTCGCGCCCGAGCGTGTCCTCCAGCATCTCGAGGGCCGTCTGCAGCAGGTTGACCTCGTCCGGCGTCAGATCGAGCCGGAGCGTGCCGGGCGCGTCATCCATCGGGCTTCACCTCCGAACAGAAGCGGACTGCACGGTGAGTTTGGCGCAACCGCCGTCGAGCGGGCACGGGTCGGAGCGCCCGAATCGGGGGGTCAGGTTGCTCAGTCGACCCGTTCGAAGGCCATCGCGACCGAGCCGCCTCCGCCGAGGCACAGGGTCGCCAGGCCGTAGCGGCCGCCTCGCCGGCGGAGCTCATACAGCAGCGTCGCAACGACGCGCGCCCCCGACGCGCCGATGGGGTGGCCGAGGGCGATCGCGCCGCCGTTGACGTTGACCCGGTCCCAATCGAAGCTCAGCTCCCGCCCATCGGCGAGGGTTTGGGCGGCGAAGGCCTCGTTGATCTCGATGAGATCGAATGCGTCGATGGGCATCTCGACCTTGTCGAGCAGCTTGTTGACGCCCTCGACGGGGGCGAGGAAGAGCCACTTCGGCGCGACCTCGGCCTGGGCGTAACCGATGATCCGGGCCAGCGGCTTCAGGCCGTGCCGCTCGACGGCGCGCTCGCTGGCGACAACCGCCGCGGCAGCGCCGTCGGTGATGCCCGGCGCGTTGCCGGCGGTGACGGTGCCGACCTCGGCGCCTCCGCGATCCTCCCCCACCGGGAGCTCGAAGACGGGCCTGAGTCGGCCGAGCGCCTCGAGGCTGGTATCCCGCCGGGGCCCCTCGTCGACCTCGATCACGATCTCGCGGCCCTTGCCGTCACCGACCACGACCGGCGCCGTCTCCTCCACGAACCGGCCGGCGTCGATGGCCGCGATGGCGCGCTGGTGGCTCTGCAGCGCGAAGACGTCCTGGTCCTCGCGACTGACGGTCTCCCGGATCGCGACCCGCTCGGCGTGGGTGCCCATGTGGCAGCCCTCGATCGAGCACCACAGGCCGTCGTGAACCGTCGCGTCGACGAGCTTCCCGTCGCCGAGCCGGTACCCGAATCGCGCCCGCGGCAGGAGGTACGGCGCGAGATTCATGTTCTCCATGCCGCCCGCCACGGCGACCTCGGCGTCGCCGGCCTTGATCTCCGCCGCGGCGAGCATGATCGCCTTCAGGCCCGAGCCGCAGACGCGGTTGATCGTCGTCGCCGAGGTCGTCTCCGGGAGGCCGGCATTGAGCGCGGCCTGGCGCGCCGGGGTCGGCCAGGCCCCGGCCTGGAGGACCTGGCCCATCAGCACCTCGTCGATCGGCGTGCCCTCGGGCAGCCCGGCGCGCTCCACGGCCGCGGCGATCGCAACGCCGCCGAGCTCGACGGCCGGGACGGTGGACAGCGCGCCCCCGAACTTGCCGATCGGCGTTCGCGCCGCGCTCACGAGGTAGACGGAACCGTTGGGCCCATTCGATTGGCTTGTCACGGTTTGAATCTACATCTCCCGGCGGACGAGACCGCTGAATGGGATCGTGGGCGGTGTATGGCGTGGGTGTCCGGATGGGGCGTAGGATGAACTCGAGATGAGCGTCGGCCGCGTCCTCGCCGAGCCGCAGCTTCGAGTGCCGCCGGTGCCCGAACAGGAGATCCGGTTCGCGCGCGGACAGGGCGGGGTTCGAGTGGCCTGGGCGAAGCACGGCAGCGGCCCACCGCTGGTCGTCGTGTCCTGCTGGCTCAGCCACCTCCAGCACGACTGGCACAGCCCCGTGTGGCGCCATTTCCTCGACGATCTCGGCCAGTTTGTGACCCTTGTCCGGTACGACGAGCGAGGCTTCGGGATGTCCGACTGGACCGTCACGGACTTCTCCCTGGATGCCCGTGTCGCCGACTTCGAGGCCGTCGTGGAGGCGACCGGCTACCCCCAGGTTGCCCTGCTCGGGATGTCCTCCGGGTCCGCGGTCGCGATGGCCTACGCGGCGCGTCACCCCGGGCGAGTCACGCGCCTGATCCTCCACGGCACGGTCGCCGGCCGCCCAGCGACCTTCGAAACCGAGACCGACTGGGACGAGGAGCAAACCTGGCGGAGCATGATCCGCGTCGGCTGGGCGAAGGAGCACCCGGTCTTCCGGCGGACCTTCACCCAGGGCTTCATCCCCGGGGCGAACGAGGAGCAGATGCGCTGGTTCGACGAGCTGCAGCGCATGGCGTCCTCGCCGGAGAACATCATCACCAGCCGGATTGCGAAGCAGGCCGTCGACATCAGAGCCGAGATGCAGCGGATCACGGCGCCGACGCTGATCCTCCAGGCGATTGGCGATGCCGTCGTCGACTTCGGGAACGCGCTCGAGGTCATCGAGATGATCACGCACGCCCGGTTGGTGGCGCTCGACAGCGCGAACCACATCCTGCTCGCCGACGAGCCCGCCTGGCCGGCCTTCCTCGATGAGGTCCAGGCGTTCATGGAACCGGACCGGCATGCCATGGGGGCCTCCGCCCGGGCGCGGCAGCTCGCCGTTGAGGCTTTGTCGGCCCGAGAGCTCGACGTCCTGCGCGCCGCCGCCCAGGGACTCGACAACGAGGCCATCGCGGCCGGCCTCGGCCTCAGCGTCCGGACGGTCGAACGCCACCTCTCGAACAGCTACGGAAAGCTGGGCCTGAGCGGTCGGGCGGCCCGGGCAGCTGCCGTCGCCGAGGTTCTCAGGCGCGGCCTGGCCTGATCCCCGGCTGGCCGGACTCGGCCGCCAAGCTCCGCCTGCGTGCCGGCTCGCAGTTGCACGCGGATCCCGGCCGGCCGATTGGGTGCCACCACGGTTCCGCGATCGGCCCGGGCGCGCCGATTCTGGGCTCCGACGACCACCGAACCGGGTGGCCGAAGGAGAAAGGAGCGTCCCATGGCCATCGACCAGCTCACCGAGTCGGCGGCACGCTTTCGGGCCGATCCAAGCAGCGGTCGCGGCACGCCAACGGTGACCGCGAGCCTCGCGAATGGTCGTGCCCGGATCTCGAGCGGGCCGTTCAACTGGGAAGCTGACCTGCCACCGGCGATCGGCGGCACCAATCTCGCACCGAGCCCGACGGCCTACCTCCTCGGTGCGCTGGCCGGCTGCGGCGGCGCCTTCCTCAACGACACGCTGGCGCCGCAATACGGCGTGCGGATCGACGGGATCACCGCGGTCGCCCGCTGCGCGACGGACCTTGCCGGGCTGGTCGGGCTTGATGGCGCCTCGCCCGAGCTGCTGAGCATCGAGCTCGACATCGAAGTCTCATCGCCCGACGGCGACGATAAGACCGGGCCGATGTTCCAAGCCTGGCGCGAGCGCTGCCCGATCTTCCTGGCACTCCTCAAGCCAAACGCCGTCGGGATCACGATGCGTCGCGCCGAGGCCGTGGTCGCCTGACCGGGCGGCGCGACACGAGAAGAACCAACAGGAGGTCACGCATGCGTCCCCATCGTCGCTCGTTTCACCGAGTCGTCCGCGCCGTGCTTGGCGCGAGCCTGCTCGCGCTGGTAACTGCCAGCACGGCCCTGGGCCACTCCCAGACGGTCGATCCCAACGGCAACGGCGACGGCTTCACCAAGCCGATTTCAAAGGCCTGGGCACAGGCCCACTGCCACGCGGCGTCGCCCGCGATCATCAGCGAGGCGTCCAACGGCGTGGTGCAGTTCCTGCCCGCCGGCGCCCTGCCCTGCCCCGCCGTCCCGAACCCCGGCGGGCAGATCCACGGGGACTGAAGCGTCCTGACGAGGCCAGTTCTTGGACACGTTGAGGGTCGCCCACGTGGGCGGCCCTCAATCGCTGCCGAGCAGCGCCAGCATCACGTCGATATCGGCGCTGCCGATGACGCCCTGGTACTTGGCCCGCACGACGCCGTCGCCGTCGATCACGAAGACCCACGGCATCGAGACCGGCCCCCACGGCTCGGCGGCGATGCCCCACGCGTCCGCGGCCGGCACGATCGTCGGGTTCACGAGCGTCCCCTGGAGCACCGGCGTCTCGCTCACGATGTCGTAGGCATAGGGCTCGAGATGGATGATCGGCACGCCCGGCCAGCGGTCGAGCATGAAGCGGCCGAGGCTGATCGCCTGGCCGCAGACGTCGGACGTCCGGAAGCGCCACGAGTCGACAACCAGGACGAACGGCGCTCGGGCGGCGAGGGCGTCGACGGTCGACGTTCGGTACAGGCGCAGGTCGGGCATCGGGTCGGTCGTGATCTGGCGAGGCTCGGCCACGTCAGCGAGGGTCGGGGTTCGAACCGCCGGCGCGGCCGCGCCCAGGGCTGCCGTTCCGCCGGGTTCGAGGACCGCGACGCCGGGCGAACCGGACCGGACGAACCCGGCCCTCGCGACGGGCACCGAGAGGCGCCACCAGCCCGGCGCCGGGACCTCGATCGTCGCGACGTACGAGACGGCGGTGAGGCCGGGTGGCTGGACGGCCACGGCCCGGACATTCGAACCAACCGGGGCGCCGCTTCCGTCCACCACCTGGATGTCGACCCCGGCAGCCGGGTCATCGATTCGACCCCGCTCGTCGTACAGGGCGAGGATGACGGGGCTCGAACCGCCGGCCCAGACGGCGCTCGAAACGACCTCGACCCGGCTCAGCTCCGGGCGGGCCGATGGTGTCGGGGCGGCTGATGGTGGGGCGGCTGTCGGCGGACCAGTGGTCGGCGTCGTGGTCGGAGCGGGGCTCGGCGGGGCGGGAGCTGGTGCGGTTGGCGCCGGGGCGCTCTGGGACGGGCGGGTGTCAGTGTCGCCGCCGAGCTCGCGCACGACGTCGACGCTCGCCCCCGCCTCGGTCCCGAACGGGAACTCCGCCCGCAGCATCCCGTCCCCGTCGACGAGGTACACGGTCGCGGTGTGATTCATCGCGTAGCGCTCCGGGTCGTCGCCCTCATCGACGCGGGCGTACCGGACGCCCCAGGCGTCGGCTGCCTCGCGAATCTCGGCGGGCGTGCCGGTCAGCGCCGAGAAGCCGGCGGGCAGGTAGCGGAGATAGTCGGCCAGCCACTCGGCGGTGTCGCGCTCGGGGTCGACGGTCACGAAGACCGGGTGCACGGCGCCCGTCCCGACTCGCTCGAGGACCTGCCCGAGCACGCCGATCGTCGCGGGACAGACGTCGGGGCAGTGGGTGTAGCCGAAGAACACGAGGGCGGTCTCGCCCCGCAGCGAACCGAGGTCGAACGGTTGGCCGCCGGCGCTCGTCAGACGCAGCGGCGGCGCCGGTCGCGGATCGACGAGATAGGAGAAGGGCGTCGGCGTCGGGCGCGCGACGTCCGGCCTCGAGACGAGCGCGGGCAGCCCGAGCAACCCACCGAGGGTCAACGCGGTGACCGCGACGAGGGCGGCGGCCTGGAAGCCGAGCCGGCCTGGGCCGGACGAGGGGACGCGGCGCGGGTTGGCCCGCGCTGTTCGGGCGGTCATGTCAGCCTGCGAGCACCTCGGCCTGCACGACGATCTCGCCGGCCTTCTCGAACGTCAGCCGCAGCTCGACTGTCTTGCCGACCTCGATCGCGCCTTCGACGACCTGCATCAGCATCAGGTGGTAGCCGCCGGGCCGGAGCTCGACCCGCCCGCCGGCGGGGACGTCGAGCCGTGGGATCGGGTGCATCCCGGCCATGCCGGAGGCGTCGACCGTGGTCTCGTGAATCTCGACCATCCCGGCCGCGGTTGTCGAGACGCTCAGCAGCGCATCGGCGGACGAGCCACCGGTGATGATCATGTAGCCGGCGGCGGGGCGATCCATCCCCTGGGGCGGCCGGACCCAGGCCTCGCTGACGGTCGGGCTCGTGGCCCCGGTCGTGGGCGCGGCCGTCCCGCCGGTCGTGCAGGCGACGGCGGTGAGCGCGAGCAGGACCAGCCCGCTCGCCGCCACAGACTTATGCCAGGAGCGCATTGACGATCGCATCGACGTGTTCCTTCTCCGGGACGACGATCAGCGAGGTGACCATCCCGAACATGCCGTCGAGACCCTCGACGTGCGGCAGGATGTGGCAGTGGAAGGCCCAGATGCCGGGCCGATCGGCGGTGATCAGGGCATCGAACCGCTCGCCGGGGTTGACGCCCAGAGTGTCGCATTCGAACGCCGCCGAGCCGAGGTCGTGGCCGTCGCGTTCGACGACCCGCATCGTGTACCCGTGGCTATGCCACGGATGCATCATGTTGCCCTCGTTCATGAACCGGATCCGGACCGTCTCGCCGACGGCGGCGAGCACCGGCACGACCGCGGGGAAGCCGTGGCCGTTGATCGTGAAGCCACCGACCGCGTCGTTCGAGATCCAGACGTACTCGCGGTCGGCCTTGTTGGGGTCGTTGCGGCGGTCGACGACAAACGCCCCGAGCAGGCCCCGGCCGACCTGGTCGGTCGCGTTGTGGTGGGAGTGGTACATCAGCGAGCCGGGGTTGCGGGCGATGAACTCGTAGGTGAACTCCTCGCCCGGTGCGAACGGCTCCTGGCTGACGAATGGCACGCCGTCCATGAACGGGTCATCGAACTCGACGCCGTGGAAGTGGACGCTCGTCGTCTCGTGGAGGTTGTTGGTGAAGATCGCTCGAACGCGATCGCCCTGGTTGACCCGGATCGTGGGCCCCGGCCACTGGCCGTTGTAGCCGAAGACCGCCAGCGGCGGCTTCAGCTCGTCGACCTGCCACTCGATCTCGTCGACCGTGAGGCGGAAGACCTTCGTATCGCCGTCCAGCTCCGGTTGGAGCGGCGTCAGCAGGTCGTTGAGGACGAGCTGCGGGACCTGGACGAAGGCCGGCTTCGCGGTCAGCTCCGGGTAGGGCTCCTGGGCGCCGAGGATCTTGACGAGCTTGCCGAACGCCTCGGCGCCATAGATGCCCTCGAACGCCGGCGCGAGGTTACCGACGTAGCGGCGGACGACGGTGCGGGCGTTGAGGTCGTGGGAGGACCAGCCGGGCGGGATGGTCCCACCGTTGGTCGGCGCCGGGGTCGCCGTCGGGACAGCGCTTGCGGCTGGGGTACCTGCAGGCGTCGCCGTGGGGGCGCCGGGCTCCGGCGAGCCGTTTGCCGGTTCGGTTGTTCGGACGGGGCCGTAGGTCCAGACCGGCTGGGCCGCACCCGGGGCGCAGGCCGCGAGCGTCGCGGCCGCGATCCCGCCGCCGGCGAGGGCGGCGCCGCGCAGGAAGCCTCGGCGTGAGAGTTCGGGGTGTTCTGCTGCGTCGGGCTCGGCGGTTTCCACCGCTGCGATCGGCCCCAGGCCGCTCGTCTCCTGACCCATGCTGGTTTCCCTCCTCGTGCGCTCGACGACCCGCCGGGCACGAGGCCACATGGGGCGCCTTCTCCTATGCCGAGGCTATGAGGAAGCGCCACCGGGTTTGAGGGACCGAACGCCTGTCCTTTTGGGCCGTTCAGCCCATCCTGTCGTGGACAGGCCACCCAGCCCAGACTTCCCGGGCACGTTCCCTCGATTGCTCGCCGGCGAGGCACCATTCCGCCGGCGACAGCCTCTTTCCCCTCACCTGCCCGCCCCGAGGGCAGATGAGGGAACGCAGCCGCCTGCGCCCGCCGCCGTGCTCTCTCCGCGGGCATCCGAGGGAATCCCGCGCGCCTCAGACGGGCTGGTTCGCGGAGGGACAGATTGATCGGGGTCGGGTGGATTCCGTGTGGTGAGGAGTTACTCGACGTCGACTCCGATCGCGCCCGCGGCACCTCCGTAGGCACATGCGGACTCCCACTGAACGTGCAGACTGGCGACATAGCGACCCGCGCGAGACGGCACCAGCAACTCGAAGTGACCGTCTGCGTACGGATCGGCCGTCGACCGGAAAACCGGGCTCGGCCAATCCCCGCCCGCCTGCATGTCCACCACGGCCTTCCGACGGTAGAACACAGCCTCCAGGAACGGCAACCGTAGAGCCGGGTTGGCGGGCTCCGATCGCACCGTCCCTCCAGCGACGCCCTTGGTCGTCTCGGAGTCGGGGCTCCACGTGGTCAGTCCCGTGTTCCCCTGGCTGGAAACCGCGTACTCCGTCCACAGGCCCAGCGTCTCGATGCGACCGAGGTCCACTGGCACATCACCGACCATCAGCGGGGGATCAGCGAGGGTGGCCCAATGCGCCGCGTAGCCCTCGTGATCCACGGGGCATGCATCGACGGTCGCCGCCCGCACGACCTGGACCTGTCCGACCCCGGAGCCGGTATACCGAAGGCAGCGATCGGACGCTTCGAACTCCAGCCGCAGAGTGCCGCGCAGGTCGCGGTCCGGAATCGACAAGGTCACCGAGTCGGAGGCGGTGATCGGTGCTGCGAGCTCATTTCGGCCTTCCCCGGGGACTCGCAGGACGGCGCGTGCGGCATTGATCTCGAGAGGCCAGTCGAACGGGAAGTCGTAGTCGAGCTGAGGCCTGAGGATGATGTCACTGCCACCTCGGAGGCGGATGACATCGGGCAGGCCGTCACCGTAGTCGTAGCCACCGGGCCAAATCTGTTGTGGATCATCGACCGACGCCGCGCGCTCCGTTGCCAATGGAATGTACTGATCGAAGGTCCCGAGATACACATCCATGGCCCCCGGAACGAACGTCGACGAGATGGCCAGCCCGAGCGTGTCGCAGTGAGCGTCAGGCCCGAACGTCGCTGCCGAGGTAGGAGTGGGAATCGGACGCACGACGGGGCTCGACGTTGGCTCCATCGAAGCCGTCAGGTCGGGCTGGGTCGATAGGGCTGGTGTCGTCGTCGGGGTGGACGGACCGCATCCGGCCACCATCAGCACGGCGATCGCGAGGACACACAGGTGCGCGCGTCCAGTCAAGGCGCAACGTAGACGAAGGCCGATCCAGTCCTGTGGCGCGCGCACTCAGGCGCCCTGCTTCGCGCGCTCCAGGACGGCGTTGGCGACGATCTCGCGGTGGATCTGGTTGGTGCCCTCGTAGATCTGGGCGCCCTTGGCGTCGCGCATCAGGCGTTCGACCCCCGTCTCGCGCGAGTAGCCGGTCCCGCCGAACAGCTGGACGGCGTCGGTGGCGACCTTCATCGCCGTGTCGCTGGCGGTCCACTTCGCGAGCGACGACAGCTCCCCGATCGGTTCGCCACGATCCTTGGCCCGGGCGGCCTCGTGGGTGAGTGCCCGCGCCGCGGCGACGTCGCGGGCCATCTCGGCGAGGGTGAAGCGCAGGCCCTGGAGCTCGGCGAGTGGTGCGCCGAAGGCCTTGCGCTGGTGGAGGTATGCGGCCGCCTGCTCCAGCGCGCTGCGGGCGACCCCGACGCAGCCGGCGGCGATCGAGATCCGGCCCTCAGCGAGTGACGAGAGCGCGATGCGGTAGCCGCGGGCCTCCTCGCCGAGGCGGTTGGCGGCCGGCACGACGGCGTCCTCGAAGATCAGTTCGGCGGCCGGGCAGGAGCGAATGCCCATCTTCTTCTCGTGTGCTCCGAACCGGAAGCCGGGTGTGCCCTTCTCGACCAGGAATGCTGTGATGCCCTTCGGACCGAGGGCGGGATCGAGCGTCGCGAAGACGAGGTACCGCTCGGCCTCGGGGGCATTCGAGATCCAGATCTTGGTTCCGCTCAGGCGGTATTCGGCGACCCGGTCGGGCGGGGCGTCGGGTTCGAGCTCGCGGCCGTCGGCGTCGAACCTTCGGGCCCTGGTTCGAAGGGCGGCGGCGTCGCTTCCGCCGGACGGTTCGGTCAGGCAGAACGCGCCGAGTGCCTCGCCGGCGACCATCGCCGGCAGCCAACGTTCCTGCTGCTCTTCGGTGCCGTAGGTGACGACCGGGAACTGGCCGAGGAGATGCACCGACAACATCACCGCGCTCGCCATGTCGGCCGCACCGAGTTCTTCCATCACGAGCGTCCAGCCGAGGTAGCTGAAGCCGCCCCCACCCACGGTCTCGGGGAGCGGGGCCGCAGTCAGGCCGAGCTCCCCCATGCGCGCGAAGATCGAGCGGTCGAAGCGCTCCTCCTCGTCGCGCTCGATGGCCGTCGGGGCGACCTCGCGCTGGGCGAACTCGCGGGCCGTGGCGCGGAGCAGCCGCGCTTCGGCCGTGAGTGCCGCTGCCGACGCATCGGCCGTGGACGACGCCGTCATCGCGTCGTTGCCCCCGTGAGCCGCGGTCCGTTCCCGTGTACGCAGTGGGCGCGTGGTATCCAGCGATTCGCAGCGCCTCGTCGGCGCCTGCACTGTCGGAATCCCCCGTCGCGAGCGTGGCGCGGGACGGTTTTGGTGGCGCGAGGCCTCCCCTGCCCTGCTCGGGCGCCGATCGTGGTGGATACGACGCGCCGCACGCGTAGGTGCTCGGGAATTGCGGCAAAGCGGCGGATATCAACGGCCTGGCGCGTAGGTGACAGCAAAGGCCGCCGGGGACCGCGCCGTCGCCGCAGATCCGGGACTGTTGGGGGCCATCACGAGCGCGGGTAGGTGTGGAAGCCGCGGCCGGTCTTCTGGCCGAGGTGACCCTCCCCCACGAGTCGCACGAGCACGGCCGGCGGCCGGAAGTGCTCGCCGCCGATGCCCTCGTGGAGGACCTTCATGACGTTGAGGCAGACGTCGAGGCCGATGAAGTCGGCGAGCTCGAGCGGACCCATCGGGTGGTTGAGGCCCACCTTGGCGCCGGTGTCGATGTCATCGGCCGTGCCGGTCCCCTCCTCCAGCGTCCGCATCGCCTCGGCGAGCAGCGGCATGAGAATCCGGTTGACGATGAAGCCCGGTCGGTCGGCGGACACGATGAGCTTCTTGCCCAGCTCCTCGGCCAGGGATCGGATGGCCGCCTCGGTCTCGTCGGTCGTGTCGGCCCCCCGGATCAGCTCCACGAGGGGCATGACCGGCACGGGGCTGAAGAAGTGCATCCCGACGAACCGCCCGCGACGCTCCGGCGACACAGCCGACGCCAGGAGGTCGATCGAGATCGAGCTCGTGTTCGAGGCGAAGAGCGTCGCCGCCGGCGCACGCTCGTCGAGCTGGTGCCACAGGCCCTGCTTGACCGCGACGTCCTCGAATACCGCCTCGACGACCAGGTCGGCATCGCGAACCGCATCCAGCGAGTCGGTCGTGGCGACGCGGCCGAGCGTCGCCTCGCGCTCCTCGGCGGTCAGCTTGCCCTTCGCGACGGCGCGCTCGAGGTTGCCGGCGATCCGGTCGCGGCCGGCGACCGCCCGGGCCAGCTCGGGCTCGTAGAGGGTGACCTGCTTCCCAATCGCCGCATGAACCTGGCCGATGCCATGACCCATCAGCCCGGCGCCGGCGACGAAGACCCGTTCGATTGTCATGGCCCACAGGGTACGCGCTCGCTCGGGGTCAACCTGCGTCCGTCACGAGCAGCGGCACGCGGGTCTCGACGGACGCGAGCCCGCCATGGAATCCACGCAGGCTGAGCTCCCACGGATACCGACGTCGGTCGAAGATCCCGCCCCTCCCGGTGGCGATCGCCATGACGTCCCCGATCCTGGGCCGGACGTCGTCGCGAACGACGGGCCCGAGGAGCCCGCTCGCCACGCCCGCATCGCGCGACAGCACGAGCCACGAGTCGTCGAGGCCGGCTCGCCACGCAGCGAGGAGCTCGGCCGCACGCTCGGGCACGGCGTGGACGTGCCGGGCTCGCGGGTCGCCGCTCAGGAAGGCGACGGCGGCGGCGAGGTCCGGCCGGGCGGCCAGGTCGAGACGCTCGGCAGGGGGAACCGGCAGCCCGCCGTGGTCGCCCGTGATCAGCAGCAGCGCGTCGGGAGGGAGCGCGCGAGCGATGTCACGGGCGAGCTCGTCCGTTGCGGCGAGCGCCCGGCGCCATTCGACCGACCCCGTCCCGAAGGCGTGGCCGGCCGTGTCGAGCCGCGCATCGTACGTGTAGACGAGGGTTCGAGGCTCCTGCGTCAAGGCCCCGAGGATGGCCGTCCGGCGGGCCGGCCAATCTTCGAACCGATCGATGGGATCGAACCGAGCACCCCGGAACGCCGCCCGTGTCAGGCCGGTCCCGACGTGGTCCCCCAGGGACACGACCGTCGCCGGAATGCCGGCCGCGTTGAGCGACTCGAAGATTGTCGGGTACGGCTGCAGCTCCTCGGGAGGCAGCCGGCCGATCAGGCTCTCCCATCCGCCGTACCGCCGCCAGGACAGGCACTCGAACACGGCCGGCGACGGCGGCACGTGCATCGTGAAGCCCACGATTCCGTGCTCGCCTGCCGGTCGACCGGTGGCGAGCGAGCAGAGGCTGATGGGCGTGCTCGACGGAACGCCGGTCTCCAGGACGACGGCACCCTCGAGCAGCCGGGAGAGGAACGGCGCCTCTGGTTCATGCTCGGCGAGCAGGTCGAGCCCAAGGCCATCGACGAGGAGCAGGCAGACGCGCGGCGCCGAGGGAAGCGCGATCCTCGGTTCGGGTGCGGCGACCGACGAAGCGCCGAGGGCGGCGACCACCGCCGGCAGGACATCGACGAGGCCCGGCGGCGGCGGACCCCCGACGGGCGGCGGCGTCACGGCTCCACCACTCGAACAGGGATGGCCGCACCTGGCCGGCGGGCGAGCAGCCAGACCGCGCCGACGAGCGCAATCCCGCCCGAGACGAGGAAGGTCGATGGATAGCCGGATGCGCTGGCCAGGAGGCCGAGGATCGCCGGCGAGATCCCGAACGCGGCGTCGACGAACAGGCCGGCGGTGCCAACGACGGCGCCGCGCTCCCGTGGCGGAACGCCGACGACCGCCATGGCCATGATCGCCGGGAAGGTGAACGCCACCCCGGCGGCGAACACCACCGTGCCAACCAACAGGCCGGCGCCGACCGGCACGAGCCCGCCGACCGCGATGCCCGAGACGAGCAGCCCGGCGGCCGACACGATGAGCGCGGTGCCCGACAGCTTGGCGGCTCCGATCTGATCGGGCAGCCGCGCGCCGACGATCCGAAGCCCGACCACGACGATCGCGAAGGCCGCCAGGTACGGTCCCGAGGAGCCAAGCCCAAGGTCGTCGGCCAGCAGCGGGATGAACGCGAAGAACGGGCCCATGCCCCAGACGCCGCACAGCACGAGCAGCCCGGGTTCGATCCCCCGACGGTGGATCAGCGACTGCCGCGGTGCCGGGATGTCCGGTCCGCCTCCCGCCCCGGTCCGACTCTCGGGCGGAAGCGTCTCCGGCGCGAGGAGGCTCAGCCCGACCGACAGTGCGGCGATCGCCGCCGCGACCAGCCAGACCGCGGCGAAGCCCGAGGCCGCGAGCGCGGCCTCGCCGATCAACGGCCCGATCGCCGTGCCGAGGTACACCGAGATCGAGATGAGGCTGATCGCCTCACCCCGTCGATGCTCGGGTGCCAGGTCGGTCGCCGCGGCGAGGGCGGCGACGAAGAACAGCGCCTCGCCAACGCCGAACAGGAGGCGCATGACGATCAGCAACGGGATGCTGACGGCGGCGAGGTGGCCGGCCGCCGCGACGACCGTGATGACGGCCCCGACGACGAGCGCGATCTTCCGGCCACCCCGGTCGGCGAAGCGACCGGCGAACGGGCGCATCAGCAGCGACGACACGGCGAACGCGCCGATGACGATCCCGACCGCGACCTCGTCGCCACCGAGCGGCCCGACGGTGTAGCGCGGCGTCGCGGGCAGGAAGATTCCGCCGGCGACGAAGAATGCCAGGGCCGCTGCCGAGAGTGCGGCGAAGGCCGGCGTGAAGAGGCGCGCCTCGCGCGGCGCCGCGACGGTCATTGCCCTCCGGTTCGAAGGGTCGCCAGCAGCCGATCGGCCGCCCCGAACGGATCCAGCCGGTGCTCGGCCACCTCGCGGATCACCGCCTCGGTCGTCGCCACCCGGGACCCGCCCTCCAGCTCCGCACGGACACGGTCGCCGAGGATGGCCCAGACCTGGGCGGCCGCGCGGGCCCGTCGCGTCGGGTCGTCCGCGCCGGATGGCCGCCCCTGGCGGTGCCGTGCCAGGGCCGCCATCAGCTCCGGCACGCCATCGCCGGTCGTGGCGGTCGTCACCAGGACCTCCGGCTCCTTCGGCCGAGGTCGGTCATTCGAACCCTCCCGTCGCCCCACCCGACCCGAGCCAACGAGCATCGCCCGCAGCTGCGACGCCGTCCGTTGGGCGCCCGGCCGATCGCCCTTGTTGACGACGACGATGTCGGCGACCTCGAGGAGGCCGGCCTTGATGGCCTGGACCTCGTCGCCCATCTCGGGCGCCTCGAGGACGACCGTCGTGTCGGCCGCGGCCGCGACTTCGACCTCGGACTGGCCCGTCCCGACGGTCTCGAGGAGGACCAGGTCGAACCCGCAGGCGTCGAGGACGGCAGCGGCGGCGGTTGAGGTGGGCGCCAGGCCCCCGGCATGCCCACGCGCCGCCATCGATCGAATGAAGACGCTCGAATCACCGGCGTACGACTGCATTCGAACCCGGTCGCCCAGCAGGGCGCCCCCGGTGATCGGGCTCGATGGGGCGACGGCGACGACGCCGACCGCCCGCCCAGCCTCGCGGGCGTTGGCGATGATCGCCGAGACGAGGGTCGACTTGCCGGATCCGGGCGGCCCGGTGATGCCGACCAGGTGGGCCCGGCCGGCCTTCGGGTAGAGGATTCGAAGGGCCGCCTCGGCCGCCGGCGTGCGATTCTCGACGGCCGTCAGGATCCGGGCGAGGGCGCGGCGATCGCCGCCGAGGGCGGCCTGCGCGAGCGCGTCGGGATCGGCCGGAATCACCTCAGCCGCGCGGCTTGGCGTTCGATCGAAGGAACTCGGCGACCTCGCCGATCGTCGTCCCGGGCCCGAACGTCGCCGCCACCCCGGCCTCCTTGAGGGCCGCGACGTCGTCGTCGGGGATGATCCCGCCGACCACCACCAGCACGTCGTCGATGCCCTGCTCGCGGAGGAGGCGGCAGACCTTCGGGACGAGGGTCATGTGTGCGCCCGACAGGATCGACAGCCCCACGACGTCGACGTCCTCCTGGAGTGCCGCGGTCACGACCATCTCGGGCGTCTGCCGGAGGCCCGTGTACACGACCTCGAAGCCCTCGTCGCGCAGCCCGCGCGCAAGGACCTTCGCGCCACGGTCGTGGCCGTCGAGGCCGGGCTTGGCGATGAGCACCTTGAGCGGTCGGTCGGGCATCGCCACGGATTGTAGGCGCGGCCCCGACTCGTCAGCCGCCTCACCTGCCGCCTTATCTGCCGCCTCAGATGATCACCAGCGCGTCCCCGCCGGGGTCCCGGCCGGCGGCGAGCGCGATCAAGCAGGCCCGGGTCGTGACCGGGAACCTGCGCCGGAGCTCCTCGACCCGTTTGACGACCTCACGGTTATGGCGCGTGTCTGCGACCAGCAGGATGACCCGGTCGATCCCGAGGTCGCGCTGCTTCGCCGCGATGGCTCGCTCGAGGGCCTGGATGTCGCCGAGGTGGGTCTCGGCCTCGACGTGGATCTCGAAGTCGGAACCGCTGATGACAGCGTCGCCGCTACGACGATCGCCGGCGATCGGGATCGGAACCTCGGTGCGCCAGCGCAGCGCGAGCGAGAGCCGCGCCCTGAGGCGTTCGAGCAGCGCCAGGTGGCCCTTGTCACGCACCGGCGCGCCCTCGTGGTGGAGCAACGCCGAGAGCTCGAGGCCAAGCACAGCCGCGACCCGGGCCCCGAGGTCGAGGGTGAGCGCGTTCGCCTCAGCGTGAAGGACACGCTTGATCCGCTCACGGTCGACGCCCAACTGGCGCGCGAGCTCTCGAATGCTGAGACCCGCCGCGATCCTCGCCGACTCGAGGTCGGTCGCGATGCGGTTCGTGAGCAACCGGCCACGGCGTGCGCCTCGCTCGGCGGGACTGTCGTGGACGGGCATAGTGGAAGCGTAGGTGTGCCCGCTTATCGCCCGATCACCTGCGCGCGGTTGCCGTCAGTCCCGCCGTGGCGCCGTTACCGCTCGTGGCGGCTCCCCGCCCGTGGCGGCATTCGCCCCCGTGGCCGCATTCGCCCCCGTGGCCGCATTCGCCTGCCAAACGACGAACTTCGGCCGGCGGACGGGGTCGATCTGGAGGCTCCGGCGACGTTTGGCTACCCAGCGCCGCCATTTCGACGTCCGAGCGGGCCGGAGACGTCGGTTCCTTCGTCGTTTGGCCGGCTTCTGCCGCCACGGACGCCGGAGGGGCGGCGGGGCGGACTGCACCGGCGACGCGCGGAGTGCGGGGCGCGCACGGCGACCATTCGCCGGTGGGCGACCCGCCCGTGGCGCCAGTACCACTCGTGGCGGCTCCCCGCCCGTGGCGCCATTCGCCTGCCAAACGACGAAGTTGAGCTGGCGAGCGCGGCGAATTCAGAGGCTCCAGCGGCGTTTGGCCGGCCATCGCCGCCAATCGACGGCTAAGTACGGCGGCGACGTCGGTTCCTTCGTCGTTTGGCCGGCTTCTGCAACCAGAGTAGGTGGAAGGGAAGGCGACGGGTGGTGGGAGCGGGGGCAAGGGTGGGCCAACTGGCGGGACAAGCGCGGACGAGGGCGGCGCTAGCCCAGGTCGGGTAGGTGCTCCGCGTAGTGGCCGTAGGTGTTGCCGGCGATGACCGCCGCGGCCCAGCTGTCGTGGGCGGCGAGCTGGGCGTCTGACAGGAGGCTCACCTCGCGGCGGAGGCGCCGGAACGTGTCGTCCATCGTCTGGAGGATCTCGCCGCTGGTTCGACCCTCCGCGGCGCGCGCCGCGCGGGCGTTGATCGTGTCCTCGTCATCGTCGAGCCCGGATGGCTCGCCGGAGGCGACAAAACGGCGAAGCCGTTCGAACGTCAGCTCGTGCCAGGTGGAAATGTGGCCGAGCATCTGCTTGCGGGTCCAGCCCCCATCGCCAAGGCGGTCGGCCAGCCGTTCGATCGGCAGCGACTGGACCCGTTTCCGAAACGCCGCCCAGCCGTCGTCCATGCGCGCAAGCGTCTCGAGCACGATGGGCTGGTCGCCACTCGGCTGGCGGCCCGTCGCGCTCATCCCGTCCTCACTCCCCCGGTGGCCGCCGCGCCAGGTGGCTGTAGAACTCGGCGCGGGTCCGGTCGCGGGTGCGGAACAGCCCGAGGACTGCCGCGGTGGTCATGATCGTGCCCGGCTTTCGAATGCCGCGCATCGTCGCGCACAGGTGGTTGGCCTCGATGACGACGCCGACGCCCTGGGGGTTGAGCCGGTCGTTGAGGAAGTCGGCGACCTGCTGCGTCAACCGCTCCTGGACCTGCAGGCGCCGGGCGAACATCTCGACGATCCGGGGAATCTTCGACAGTCCGATGACCCGGCCTCGCGGGATGTAGGCCACCGCGGCCGTCCCGAAGAACGGCAGCAGGTGATGCTCGCACAGCGAGTAAAAGGGGATGTCCCTGACGATCACCATCTCCGAGTACGGGACCTCGAAGATCGCGCCGTTGACCAGCCGCTCCGGGTCGACGTGATAGCCGGCCGTCAGCTCGGCATACATCCGGTGGACCCGATCGGGCGTGCCGCGGAGGCCCTCACGGTCGGGATCCTCGCCGATCTCCACGAGAATCTCGCGAACGGCATCCTCGACCGGTCCGTGGGGCTCGGCCAGCGACGGGCCGCCGACGATCGCCCGCGTTCGGTCCGAGCCGGCATAGCGGTCGGACGGCCCGCCCTCGAGGTCGGCCACGGCCTGCCCCTCGCCGATCTCGGTCTCGATCTCGGCCACGAGCTGGCGAACGTGCTCCGGCAGCTGGCTCATCGCCTGGCGATGGTATCGCCGGACGCCCAAGAACCGGGTTCGAAGGGTCGCCCGACTGCGCCGCGCAGCCAGGCGCGGGCGTTCTCTCCCAGCGAGGGGCGGTGGTAGCCACCCTCCTGGAGGATCACCAGGCGGCGACCGAGTGCCGCCACCCGGCGGCCGATCTCGTGGTAGGCCGGCGTCGTGACCGAGAGGCCGCCGATCGGGTCGAGCTCGTAGGTATCGAAGCCCAGCGAGACGACGACGATCGAACCCGGACGGGCAGCGATGGCCTCCAGCGCACGGTCAATCGCGGCCAGATACGCCTCGTCCCCCGTGCCCTCGGGCAGCGGCAGGTTGAGGTTCTCGCCGGCGCCCGCGCCCTCGCCGGTCTCGTCCGAGTGCCCGAGGAAGAACGGGTAGCGCTGCCGCGGGTCGACGTGGAGCGACGCGTAGAAGACGTCGCCGCGGCGCCAGAAGATCTGCTGCGTGCCGTTGCCGTGGTGAACGTCCACGTCGAGGATCGCGACGCGCTCACCGGTCGCGGCGACGATCGCCTCGGCCGCGACCGCGGCGTTGTTGAAGAAGCAGTAGCCCCCGGCCATCGCCCGCGCCGCGTGATGGCCGGGCGGCCGGCACAAACCGTAGGCCGCGGTCTCGCCGCCGAGCACGAGATCGACCGTCGTGAGTGCGACATCGACGGCAGCGCGCGAAGCGTCGTAGGTCCCCGCCGTGATCGGGTTGCCGCTGTCGAGGCCCCACCAGCCGGCCCGGCCACCCGCGTCGATCGGCTCGGGCCGGGCTGTCGCCATCGAATCGCTCATGCCCTCGAACATCGCCCGGACCGGGTAGGTGTCGGCGACGAGGAAGTCCCGCTTGAGCCGCTGCGACTCTGCGGCCGGCCAGGCCTCCGCGAGGAACCGCAGCAGGCCGGCGTCGTGGACCGCGAGGATCGGCGCCTCGCCATGCGAGGTCGGCTCGACCAGCTCGAACCCGTCGTCGGCCGTAAGCGCGGCGGCGATGATCTCGGCTCGCTGGGGGACCTCGTTCGCCGGCTCCGGCAGGCCGAGATAGGTCTCGACGGTCGGGGCGTGCCCGCGGTGGCGATCGGTGTGGACGACCTTCATGGGCTGACCTTCACGCTCGTGATGCTAGGCCGCCGCTCGGGCCGCCGCCCGGCGCGACTACGATCTGCGCGAGATGGCCAAGCGGAGACGCGGATCACGACGGGCGGAGAACCAGGAGGCGGCCGATCTGGCCGCCTTCGAGCGGCTCGTCGACCGGGCTTTGGCCGGGATCCCCGATCCCTTCCACGCGGCGCTCGAGGAGGTCGCGGTGATCGTGGAGGACGAGCCCACGCCGGATCAACTGCGCGACAATGGCCTCGGCCCTGACGACACCCTGTACGGGCTGTACGAGGGCGTGCCTCGAACGGAGTACGCCGCCGATTGGGCCATCAGCCCGAACCGGATCACGCTCTTCCGTTGGCCCCTCGAAGACGACTTCCCGGACCGGGCCGACCTCGAGGCGGAGGTTCGAATGACCGTCATCCACGAGCTCGCCCACCACCTCGGGATCGACGACGAGCGCCTCGACGCGCTCGGCGCGAGCTGAGCCGGCGGGTCAGCCGACCGGCGGCAGGGTCAGCACGCCGAGCAACGTGACCCCGGCCATTGCCAAGAGGCTGACCTCCATCGGCCGCGTGACCCAGCGGAAGCCGGCCGGACGTGGGCCCTCGGCGCGGGCGCGTTCGAGGCCACCGGCGTAGAAGGTCAGGCCGAGGAAGGCGGCAACCTGCGGCGCCGAGACGAGTGCCGCGATCGTGAAGAGCAGGCTGCCGAAGGCGGTCACGGCCGCGAGCGAGAAGACCATCGCGAGGACGACACCCGCTCCGCCGGCGGTCACGTCCAGCCCGAGGGCCGCGCCGACGAAGGCCACGAGATCGAGCCCCGCGCCGAGCGCGAAGACCTGGATCGCGGACGTCACGAGGGTGAACAGGACGACGACGAGCGCGATCGTCGGCCGGGCGCGGAACAGCCGGGTCGATCGGCGGAGGGCCTCGATCGGGGCCACGTCGCCAAGGACGATGCCGGTCGCGAGATAGGCGAACGGAACGGTGGCGAGGGTCGCCAGGGTGGCCGCGACGAAGTCGAGCGCCGGGTTGATCAGGCCGGGCGGTCCGAGAAGGAGGGCCATCACGACTCGGATCACGCCCTGGATCACCGACGAGTAGAGGCCCACCACCAGGCTCGCTCCGAGCAGCCGCCAGAAGACCTGCCGCGCGCGCGAGACGGCCTCGGGCAGGCGGATCGGCCGTGTTGCCGCGTGGCCGGCCAGCACCGCGATGCCGATCGCCTGGGCGTCGATCGAGATGGCGAACAGGAGCAGGACGCCGACACCGGCAAGCGCCTCGAAGAACAGCAACGGTCCGACGAGCTCGGGGTTCTCGTAGAAGTACAGGCCCTCGCCGCTCGCGAGGTCCTCGAGCACCACCGCGAGGTCGAGATCGAAGTGATCGACGGTCAGGATGAGGAACACCAGCGCCGGCCCGAACGCTCCGAGCGCCAGCAGGCCGATGTAGATCGAGGCTCGCCGCAGATCCGCCGTTGACGCCAGCGCCAGCTGGAGGCCAGCCCCGACGACGCGGCGCGCGGTCGGCAGGTCGTAGGCTCGGGTGGCCGGCTCGGCGGGCTGGACGGGCTCGGCGGGCTGGACGGGCTCGGCCGACGGGGTCGGCTCGCCCGGCGTCGGCTCGCCCGGCTCGGACGGCGGCTCGATCACGGAACCGCCAGGACGGGCGCGCTCGCGACCAGCTCGCCCAGCCGCCCCATGTCGACGTTGCCACCGGACAGCACGACGCAGATCCGCTCGCCGTCCTCGACCGGGACCCGGCCGGTGAGGAGCGCGCCGAGCGCGGCCGCGCCCGCCGGTTCCAGCACCTGCTTGAGCCGCTCGAGCGAGAATCGCAGCGCGGCGAGGATCCACTCGTCGGGGATCAGGATCACGTCGGTCACGAACCGCTTCGCCATCGCGATGTTCCACTCCCCGGCGAAGGGCCCGTTGAGGCCGTCGGCAACACTCCGGGGCGTCAGAGGAACGGGATGCCCGGCCGCCAGGCCCAGCTGGAGCGCGTTCGAACCCTCCGGTTCGACCCCGTAGATCCGAGCTCCGGGCCGTCGCTGGCCGCCGGCCCCGGCGATGCCGGCGATCAGACCGCCGCCGCCGACGCCGACCACGACGACGTCGACCTCGGGCAGGTCCTCGAGGATCTCGAGCCCGACCGTCCCGGTCCCGGCGATCCAGTCGGGATCGTTGAACGGATGGCAGAAGGTGAGATTCCGGTCCGCCCTGATGCGCTCCATGGCCGCCAGCGTCTCGCCGACGTCGGCCCCCTCGAGAACGACCTCGGCGCCATAGCCCCGACACGCCGCGACCTTGGTCGGGTTGGCCTCGGCGGGCATGACCACCGTGACCGGGATCCCGCTGACCCGACCGGCATAGGCATAGCCCTGGGCCGCATTCCCGGCCGAGACGGTGATGATGCCCCGTGACCGCTCCCCGGGTTCGAGAGCGGCGATCCTCGCCAATGCGCCGCGCGGCTTGAACGAGCCGGTGGTCTGGAGGTGCTCGGCCTTCAGGTGGATTCGACCGTCGGCCGGCGGCCGGCCGATCGCCGCCTCGACGATCCGGGCGGCCGTCGCCGAGGACAGCATCGGGGTCCGCTGGACGTGTGGCGCGATCGTGCGCGCCGCTTCGACCATCCTGTCCACGGTGACGATGCGGTCCTCGTCGGTCTGGCCTTCGAGCTTGGGCGCCACCATGACGGCAGCATAACCAGCCTGGCTTCCGTGGCATCTCACTTGCGAAATTGCGCAAATTGTGAGACCCTGCCGCCATGTCGATCGAGATGGCGCCTCCCACCGCGGCGCCCACGGCGAGGCGTGGGCGGTCCTCGGACGAGGCCACCTATCAGCGGACGGCCGTCGTCGGGCGCGCACTCGCGGACCCGAAGCGGCTGTGCGTCCTCGAATCGCTCGCCGGCGGCGAGCTGTCGGTCAGCGAGCTGGCCGGGCGTGTCGCCTGCCAGGTCCCCAACATGAGTCAGCACCTCGCGGTGCTGCGAAGCGCCGGCCTCGTGATCACGCGTCGCGAGGGCAGCACCGTGTACTACCGCCTCGCCGACCCGCGGGTCATCGAGGCCTACCAGCTCCTCCAGTCGATCGCCCGCTAGGGCGTCAACGCCGCCGCCCACCGGGGCGCAGAAAGGATCTACACAGCCATGGCGATCAAGACCGCCGGCGACGCCGATTTCGAGCAGGTCGTCCTTCAGAGTGACAAGCCGGCCCTGGTCGACTTCTGGGCCGCCTGGTGCGGGCCCTGCAAGCTCGTCGCCCCCGAGATGGAGAAGCTCGCCGAGAAGTACGAAGGCTCGATCGACGTCGTCAAGGTCGACGTCGACGCGAACCCCGGTCTGTCCCGGGCGTTCAACATCATGAGCATCCCGACGATCGCGTTCTTCGCCCCCGGCAAGCAGCCGATGGGTGTCGTGGGGTTCCGACCGGCCGAGCAGCTGGAGACCCAGTTCGGGCTGGCCCAGTACGTCAAGCCGGCCGAGTCAGCCGACTCGAGCGAGGGCACCTCGACCGCCGCCTGAGCTCCCTGCCGTCGGGAATGGCGGCGAACTCGTCGAGGAACCGCCCGGTCATCCTGACCGCGGCGGCCAGGTAGTCGAGTCGGATGCTCTCGTCGGGCGCATGGGCCCGGCCCTCGTCATCCGTCCCGCCGAGCGACGTGGACGGCACGTCGTGCGGTGCGCAGACGACATGCATCGGAGCGGTGCCCGGCCCCGAGAGGTGCTGCACGGCCGGCTTGCCGAGCACGGCCTCCGATACCCGAACGGCCGCCTGTACCAGCGGATGGTCGGGTGGCGTCCACCACGCCGGGTACTGATAGTCGAAGACGGACACGGCGACGTCGCCGACCCCGTGCGCGTCGAGGTGGGCTCGCAGCGCGCGCTCCATCGCGGCTGGCTGCTGCTTCGGAACCAGCCGGATGTCGAGGCGAGCGTGCGCCTCGGCCGGCGTGATCGTCTTGCCACCCGGGCCGGTGTAGCCCGACCAGAGGCCCTGGAGGTTGAGCGTCGGATTGAAGGTCAGCGCCCGCAGAGCCGCCTGCCCGTGACGGCCCCCGAGGAAGCGCTCGATGCCGTAGACGGCCAGCAGGTCGTCGGTGTCGGCGTCGGGGACGTCGGCGAGGACCGCGAGCTGGGCCGGCGTTGGGGCTACCACGCCCTCGTCGAGTCCCGCCACGGCCGGCAGGCCGTCTCGGTCCCACAGCGTCGCCAGCGCCTGGGCCATGCGCACCGCGGCATTCGGAACGATGTTGGCGACGCTCGAATGGGCGTCGTACGCAATCGTTCGAACCGTTAGCTCCAGGCTCGCCATCCCCCGGACCCCGCTGGTGATTCGAGGCCGGCCGTCCATGCCGACGTCGCCGCCCTCGATCAGCGCACCGTCGGCCTCCCGGATCCAGGGGCTGTCGTCGAGGTACCGGCCGAGGTTCTCGCCCCCGCCCTCCTCCTCGCCCTCGACGAGGAAACGCAGACGGCAGGGCAGCTCGCCGATCGCGGCGAGGTACGCCTCGACCGCCCACACGCGGGCCATGAGCTCGCCCTTGTTGTCATTCGCGCCACGCGCGTAGAACCGGCCACCGCGGACCTGTGGCTCGTACGGCGGGCTCGTCCACAGCTCGAGCGGCTCGGCCGGCTGAACGTCGTAGTGCTGGACCGCCAGGAGCGTCCGACCGGTGCCGATCTCCCCGATCACGAGCGGGGCGGCATCGACTCGCTCGAACGTCTCGACGCGAGCTCCGAGCCGCCGGAGGCGCTCGGCGATCCATGCCGCGGCCTCGCCCAGCGCCGCCCGGTTCGACGCCTCGGACGGAATTCGACACAGATCGGTCAGCTCGTCGAGCCAGACCGGGAGACGCTCGCTGACGGTTCGGTCGAACCCGTCGTAGGACGGGCTCACGAGGGTCGAGCGCCGCCGACGGGGCCTTCCGAGGCGCGGCGGGCGGCGAGGCGGAACCAGGCGTCGAGACGATCGATGGCGTGCGGATCGAAGGTTCGAGGATTGAAGCGGACCCACTCGGGCCCGCGCTCGGATGGCGCCGTGTCCGGGGTTCGCGCCGCGGCGGCAGCGATCCGCGGTTCCAGGCGCAGCTCCACGCCCGCGTCGCCCAGGACCGCAATCGCGACCCCCTCCCGCGACCAGGTCACCGCGCCACCTGCCGAATCTCGCGCCGTGGCCAGCCCCTCGTCGGCAAGCGGCGCCGCGACCGCCTCGAGCAGGCGCTCGAGCTCCGCTCGACTCACTGCGCCGCCTCGAGGATCGCCTCGAGATCGGCCTCGTGCTCGGCGTAGTGCTCGATCGTCTCTTCGAGGAAGCCGCGAAGGTGGTCGGCGTGCTTGACCCAGCGTGCCTCCGGCACGACCGTGAGGTAGCCGCGCAGCTCGCCGGGGATCGTTCGGAAGCGCTCCCGGACCTCCTCGAGGGGCAGGGCCCGCCACTCGACCTGGATGTCGAGGTTGATCGCATCGCCGCGTTCATCCCACTCGGCGTCCAGCCGCTCCCTCGTGGCGCTCGTCTCGCCGACCGCGAGCTCCCGCGCCATCGCCAGGGCATATCCCTGCCACGCCGCGAGGTGGGCCATCAGGTCGCGCCCGGTCCAGCCATGGGCCTCGTCGATCGGGGTGTCGAGCTGCTCGTCTGACAGGCCGTCGAGCGCCTCGAACGGCCGCCACGCCTCGCGCTCTTCCTCGAGGAACTCCATCGCGTTGAGGTACATCGCCTCGGATCGTAGCGCGGGGCGGGCCGGTGCGGACGACGGTTGACGGCTGGAATCGCGTGGTAGCCTGCCCGCCGATGAGCCCCGGGGGTGCGCGCCTGATCGTTCCGGCGATCCCGTTCCTGGCCGGCAACACGGTGCGGCTGTTCCTGACGAGCGGGACCCTGCTCTTCGTCGAGCTGCTGCTCATTCGCTGGATCCCGGCGAACGTCATCTACGTCGGGTACTTCAGCAACTTCGTGCTGATGGCCAGCTTCCTCGGGATCGGGCTCGGGATCCTCCTCGGTCGGGCCCGGCCGCGGCTGCCGATGTCGCCATTCGCCCTCCTGTTACTCGGCGTCGTCTTTCTCGTGCTGCGGGCCCAGCTCAATGTCAAGGTCGATCCCGGGAACCAGATCTTCTTCGGCCTCGAGTACAGCACCAGCGCCGACACCAACTTCCTCGTCCTGCCGCTGGTCATGGCGTTCGTGGTGGCGCTGATGACGACCCTGGCCATGCCGCTGGCGGGCCTCCTGCGGAGCATGCCCCCGCTTCGGGCCTATGGCGTCGACATCCTCGGCTCACTGACCGGGATCGGGGGATTCGGCCTGGCGTCGGCGTTCGGCCTCGAGCCGATCGCGTGGTTCGCGATCGTCGCCGTCCTCCTCTCGCTGCTCGTCCTCGGGCGGGGACTGACGGCCTGGTCGGCGGTCCCTGCTGCGGCCATGCTGGGCGTCCTCCTGCTCGTCGGTGTCGAGGCGACGCGTCCCGACCTGTGGTCGCCGTACTACCGAATCTCGGCCCACGACGACGAGGGCCAGCCCCAATCGGCCAGATCCGGGAGCGGCGACCAGCCTGTCCACCTCAGCGTGAACGGCATCGGTTTCCAATCGATGGTCTCAACCAGCCAACCCGAGTGGATGGTCCAGCATCGGCAGATCTATCGCTGGCTGCCCGACCGGACGTTCGACCGGGTCCTGGTCATCGGCGCCGGGAGTGGCAACGATGCCGCCCTCGCGCTGAGCCGGGGGAGCCTGCACATCGACGCGGTCGAGATCGACCCCGTGATTGCCCGCATCGGCCGCGATTTCCACCCGGACCGGCCGTACGACGACCCGCGTGTCACGGTCCACATCGATGATGGTCGAGCGTTCCTGCAGCGCAGCACCGAGCGCTACGACCTGATCGTCTTCGCGCTGACGGACTCACTGATCCTCGTCACCAGCACGGCCAACCTCCGCCTCGAGTCGTTCCTCTTCACCGAGGAGTCGTTCCGCGCGGCGCGCGACCACCTCACCGAGGACGGGGTGCTCGTGATGTACAACTCGTACCGCGAGCCCTGGCTCGTCGCCCGTCTCCAGGCGATGCAGGCCGAGGTCTTCGGTCACGAGCCGATCCTGCGGCTGTCCGGCCCCGCGAGGGCTGTGATCGCGAGCGGTCCAGGGGTCGTCCAGGCCCTCGAGCGCGGACCGTTGGGCGACGCAATAGACCAGCTTCCGCCGTTCGACGGCGCGGCGCCCCCGCCCGCGACGGATGACTGGCCGTTCCTGTACCTGCGGACGCCCGGAATCGCCCCGTACTACCTCGTGGCCCTCGGGATCCTGCTGGCCTTCGCCGTGGTGGCCGTGGGGGCGGCGTCGCGCGTGACCGGGGTACCGCTTCGACGCGGCTTCAGCCCGCACTTCTTCGTCCTCGGGATCGCGTTCCTGCTGCTCGAGACGCGCAGCCTGGTCACCTTCAGCCTGCTGTTCGGCACGACCTGGTCGGTCAACGCCCTGGTGTTCTTCGCGATCCTGCTGAGCGTCCTGGTGGCGATCGGGATCAGCGCCCGGTTCCCGATCCGGAACCCTGCGCCCCTGTACGTGGGTCTGTTCGGCAGCCTCACCCTGGCCTGGCTCTTGCCACCGGAGCAGCTGCTGATCGACCCGCCGGCGCTGCGCTATGCCGTGGCTTCAGCGCTCGCGTTCGCCCCGATCGTGTTCGCCAATCTCGTGTTCGCCCATTCGTTCCGCGATACGGACGCGGCCGACATGGCCTTCGCGAGCAACCTCCTGGGCGCAATGGTCGGCGGGGCGCTCGAATACCTGGCGCTGCTCACGGGCTACCGCGCCCTGCTCGTCGTCGTGGCGGTGCTGTACGTCCTCGCCTACCTGCTGGCGACCCGCTGGCGGGTCCTCGCCGATCGATTGCTCGAACGCGCGACGCCGGCGGGCCCGGAGCTCATCCCCTCGCCGGCGACGGACTGACCGCTCAGACCGCGACCGGCTCGCGGTACTCGCCGAAGACACCGCGCAGCACCGCGCACTGCTCGCCGAGCGTGGCGTACGCCTCGGCGCAGCGGATGAAGTGCGGCATGAGATTCGTCGCGGACGAGCCGGGGCGAGAGGCCGCCTCGCGCAGGCCCCCGAGGGCGGCCCCGACCGTGGCGGCGTCGCGCTCGCGACGGACGCGCCCCAGCCGCTCGAGATGGCGCTCCAGGGAGCCCGCCGGGACGTCCAGGACCGGGACCGTGGTGACCTCGGAACGGTCGACGAAGGCGTTGACCCCGACGATCCGCCGCTCGCCCTCGTCGAAGGCGCGCTGGAAGCGATACGCGGCGTCGGCGATCTCGCGCTGCGGGTAGCCCTCGACGACCGCCTTGACCATGCCGCCGCGGGCGTCGATCTCGTCGAGATAGCGCCAGACCGCCCGTTCGACGTCGTTCGTCAGCCGCTCGACGAACCACGACCCGCCGAGTGGATCGACCGTGCCGGTCACCCCCGTCTCCTCGGCGATGACCTGCTGCTGGCGAAGGGCCAGCATCGCGGCCTCGGCGGTCGGCACGGCGAGGGCCTCGTCGTAGGCGTCGGTGTGGAGCGACTGGGTCCCACCCAGGACGGCGGCGAGGGCCTGGATCGCCACCCGGGTCAGGTTGTTGAGCGGCTGCTGCGGCGTGAGCGACACGCCGGCCGTCTGGGTGTGGAAGCGCATCCAGGTCGAGCGCTCGTTCTCGGCCCGGTAGCGCCGGGTCATGAGCTTCCACCAGATCCGTCGGGCCGCCCGGAACTTGGCGATCTCCTCGAAGAAGTCGGAGTGGCTGTTGAAGAAGAAGCTCAGGCGCGGCGCGAACTCGTCGACCCGCAGACCCCGGGCCAGCGCCGCCTCGACGTACGCCATCCCATCGGCGATCGTGAAGGCCAGCTCCTGGATCGCGGTCGAGCCGGCCTCGCGGATGTGGTAGCCGCTGATCGAGACGGTGTTCCACTTCGGCAGCTCGCGTGTCCCGAACTCGATCGTGTCGGTCACGAGGCGCATCGACGGCTCGGGCGGGAACAGGAACTCCTTCTGGGCGATGATCTCCTTGAGGATGTCGTTCTGGAGCGTGCCCTCGAGGCGGGATCGCGCCACTCCGGCCTTCTCGGCCGCGACGATGTACATCGCCCAGATCGGCGCGGCCGGCGAGTTGATCGTCATCGAGGTCGAAACCCGGTCGAGCGGCAGGCCCTCCAGCAGGACCTCCATGTCGGCCAGGCTGCTGACGGCCACGCCGCAGGTCCCGAACTCGCCCTCGGCCTCGGGATCGTCGGTGTCGTAGCCGTACAGCGTCGGCATGTCGTAGGCGATCGAGAGCCCGGTCTGGCCCGCGGCCAGAAGGTCGCGGAAACGCGCGTTCGTGTCCTCGGCGGCACCGAAGCCGGCGAACATCCGCATCGTCCAGAGCCGGGATCGGTAGCCCGACGGGTGGACCCCGCGGGTGTACGGCGGCTCGCCGGGAAAGCCGACGTCGCGGGCGGGTTCGAAGTCCTCCCAGCGACCCTGGGGCAGCGGATCGCCGTGGTGGTCGACGGCGGTCGGGCCGCCCGGACCCGGCGCGGCGGCGCCGGGCGAAGCATCCGGGTCGCGCTCCAGCGACCACGGGCCGTAGAGCGGCGCGAGCTCGATTTCGCCCAGCGTCCGGAAGCTCGTCGTTCGCTCGGGCGCGCGAGCGACGGCGGGATCGAATCGCTCGACCTTCCAGGCCCGCCGGCGTGACCGCCAGTCGGGGCTCGATGGACGCTCGGTCATCCCGGCGACGGTACCACGGCCTCGGCGGCGGTCCGGACGGCGAGCTCGACGCGGCGCTCGTGCTCGGCGAGCGAGGCACCCGGTTCGACCCGGGTGGCGACGAGGACGACCTGGGCCAGCTCGCCCAGCGGTCGAACGACGACGGTCTGCTGGGACAGGTCGTTGAGGGCATCCAGCCGCCAGACCGTCCCGGCGTTACCCATCGACGGGCGGCTCGTCTCGAGGTTCGAGGTCTTGCTCGATGCCCGGGCGCCAGCCTCGTAGAACGCTTCGACCCAGGCGATCGGCAGGCTCGCCCACCCCCCGGCGTCGTCCGGCCGGGCCAGGACCGCGATCGAGGTGCCGGCTCCGTCGCCCTCGTCCCACACGGCCCCCGCGTAGCGGATCTCGGTCACGTCGTGCTCCGCCAGCGTCCCGAGGGCTCGCTCGCTGCAGCTGCGACCGGAGTCGACCGAGGTGGGCGCCCGGCCGTCGAGGTCTCGGGGGACGAGCGTCTCGAGCTCCGGGTAGGCCCCGGCCGCGCGCCCGTCCACGACGCAGGCGCCGGACGGATCGAACGTCGCCGCCGGCCCGCAGCCAGCGGCGACCAGGACGACGAGGGCGAGCAGGACCAGCCACGGCCCGGGGGGAACGCCGCGCCGGCGCGATTCGGGGATCACGCACGGAGCCTAGCGCGAGGCCTCTCCGGGTGCGTCGACGCACCTGGTACGGACGTCCCGTGAATGGTGCGCGTCCGCCAACGACCATCAGCCGGCGCGCGCCGGGACGACCCGCTCATTGCCTCGGACGACCGCGAGGGCGTACGGTTCGGTCACGCCGGGACGCGGCGAACCGGGGGCACTCGGGGCGTCGGTCACGGGCCATCGAACGGACGCCGGAGTCGAGGATGGAAGCGACTCACGGGGATCCCGCTCGAGGGCCACGAGCCGAGCAACCATGATCTTTCGGCCCCGAGCCGGCACGCGTCCGGCGGGAAATCATCGCGGTCGCGATTCATCGATCGCCCCCCGCTCGGGGCGGGGGGCGATCGACCCTTTTCCGGGCCAGTGCGCCGGATGGCTGCGCGTCTCAGCGAAGGGGCGGGCGCGGACGCCGCTGGACGCCCCGGGCGTCCAAATCGGCCTGGATGACCCGCGCCGCGGCGACGAGGTCGGGGTCCCGAGAGATCGTCTGGGCCAGCCAGTCGATGTAGCTGGGCTCGAAGCTCGCGATCTCGCCGAGGGTGTGGCCGTGGAAGCGCCCGAAGGCGATCTCACGGCCCTGCGCCTCCTCCAGCGAGGGCATGGGTGGCGGACGGAACCCCCGCTGCCGCGCCCGTGCCAGCGGCCCCGTCGGCTGGGCCGCCCGCAGGGGATCACGGCGGAGCCGATCGGTTCGAAGCGGGGGTCGGCCAACCGGACGAGCAGACGGACCGGTGGTGGCGTTGCGGGCCCGGAACGTCGCCGTCGTATCGA
>VEOW01000137.1 GCA_012026785.1 Chloroflexota bacterium
ACGCGGCGGTGTCGGTCAACGGCGAACGGGCAGAGGACGACTACGTCGTCCGCCCGGGCGACGAGATCGAGTTCCAGAAGCAGGCGGGCGTGAAGGGCCGCTGAGCCCAGCCGCCAGCCAACGCGGATGCCCGGAGCCGGTGGACCCTCCCACACAGGCTCCGGGCTCCCGCAGCAGAAGGGAGCTCAACGCCATGCAGTCGCGCACGTTCCTTCGCATCGAGGGCGACCTCGTGAGCCTGGTCACCGAGGTGATCGACCGAGAGGTGACCCTTCCGGACCTCCTGACCGAGCTCACGACCGCCTCCGTTACCACTACCCCTCGGCTGCCGACGGGCTGCCGCTTCTGGATCCGCTCGGGGACGACCGATCGATCGGTCTTCGTCGTCGAGCAGTCCCCGTCGCGGCGGACGCTCGAGTACCACGCCAACCGACGCCGGGACAGCGAACCGACCACCTATCGGCTCGCCGTGCCATACGTCGTCTTCGTGGTCTCGACGATCGGCGACCAGATCGAGGGGCTGTCCACGTACTTCCGGACGCAGCCGATCGCGTCGCTCGACGCGACCCTCCTGTGCTCGACCCTGCCGAACACCAGCGACGACGGCGTCGTCTGCTTGGGTTCGGTCCGGGTCGCTGGCAGGAGCGTCGGTGAACGGGTCGACGCATTGATCGGGGCGTTCTGGGGAAGTCGCTTCACCCAGGACCTCCGCCGGCACCCGCTGCCCTTCAGCGGCGGATTCCGGGCCTGGGCATCACGCTCGCGGCGCGATCCGCTCGCCGCCCTGTCGCTGCAGTACGACCCGTACTGGCGGACCCTCCGTCAGGTCGTCGCGCAGATGGCCGGGCTCGCGATCACGGAACTGCCGGCCGCGACGCCCGACCAGGAGGAACCGGCAGAGTCCGAGGTCCTGACGCCGGACCCACCGGCGGCTGATGGCCCGGGTGTCGTGGTCGATCTGACCCTGGACCCCGAGGTCGGAGGTGAGACCGATGCACTCGCTTCGTGATCACCTCAATCGGACGCCGGAGGGCAGGAGTCGGAACCTCGCCGCCTGGATGGCCCCGGCGCTCGGGGAGCGGGCTACACCGATGGCCCCTCGGTTCTTCGAGGAGGCCGCACTCACGGTGCTCGCCCACGTCTTCCGGGAGTCAGGTCCCATCCGCGAGGCGCTCATCTTCGAGCGGCGCTGCTTCGAACGACTCGTGCAACTCATCCACCGCCTGCCCGAGAGGGGAGGAGGTCGGTGATGTTCCCGATCCTCGAAGCGGGACCCTCGGTCGAAACGGCGTCCCTGCCGGCCTTCGTCGTCGCTCGCGACGGGCTCTACCTGCGGAAGCGAAGCCTCCTGGGGTTGAGCCAGACGAAGGTCGGGCGAGTCGCCCACCTGCCGGAAGGCAAGGAATTCGTCGACTACGCGTTGCCCAAGGTCCCCGCGGATCTGATGGCTCGCGCCGTCGGCTTCTTCCGGGCCGTGTATCGGCTTCACAAGGCCGAGGCGGCGGTCCTCCTGACATGGCGCGACGGGTCATTCGACCTCGCCGTGCCGGATCAGAAGGTGTCGTCGGTCTCGGTCAAGTTCGACGTCTCGGACGGCGAGCTGCCGTCCGGGTCACGGCTCGTCGGGACGATCCACTCGCATGGGGGCTTCGGCGCCTATGCGAGCTCGACCGACGAGGACGACGAGGCGGAGCTCGACGGGCTCCACGTCGTCGTCGGCGACTTCGACCGGCGGCGGCTTGGCTATTCGGCCGCGATCGTCGTCGACGGCATCCGGTTCCACCTCAAGACCGGCCAGCTCATCGAGCGGCCTCGGCGTCTCGTCGAGCCGCCCGCCGACTGGCTCCGAAAGGTGAAGCTGGCGCCGCCGCCGCGGCGTTCGAAGGGCAAGCCGTCGATCTCGGAGTACGTCGCCCGGGGGTTCAAGCCCTCGGACGAGATCTCGAAGCCGAGCCGTCGCGAGCTCGAGGATGCCCTCGACCGCGCCGGCAAGATGGCAACGGCGCTCGGCTATCGCATGTCGTACTGGCTGGTGCCGGTGAACCCACCGCTCCTGCCGGAGGGCTCCGACGATGGCTGAGCGTGTCGTCCTCATCGGCTGCGGTGGGATCGGAAGTCAGCTCGCGGGACCGCTGGTGCGGTACCTCGCGCACCGGCCCGCGCCTCGTCCGCTCCTCGTCCTCGTGGACGGGGATGCGTTCGAGGTCTCGAACCTCAATCGGCAGGCCTGCGCGGTCGGCGACCTGGGCACGAACAAGGCCGAGGCCTTGGCCCGGGTCGCCCGCGAGTACGGAATCGCGTGTCAGGCGATCGGCGAGCGCGTCGACGAGTCCAACGTCCAGCAGATCGTCCGCGAGGGGGACATCGTCCTCCTCGCGGTCGACAACCACCGGACGCGGGCCCTTGTCGACCGCCATGTCGCATCGCTCGACAACGCCACCCTCATCAGCGGCGGCAACGACGAGACGGACGGCAACGTCCAGCTCGTCCGCCGCCGCGACGGCTGGTCGATCGACGGCCATCTCTCGGAGATCCATCCGGAGATCGGCGAGGCGGCCGACGAAGAGGAGCAGCGGGAGCCCGGTTGCCAGGTGCTGGCGGCCGAGCGGCCGCAGCTCCTGGTGACGAACCTGATGGTCGCCAGCGCGATGCTCAACGCCCTCTGGCAGGTCGTCGAGTCCGGCAGCGTCCCCTACAGCGAGGTCTTCCTCGACGTGATCCAGAACATCGCGCGACCGCGACGCTGGTTCCGACTGAGGCCGGGCGAGCAGTAGGGCTGTGTGGTCTTCAGAAGGTGCACAACCCGGCCGAGGCGGCGCCCAGCGGCGCTTCCTCGGCCGAACCATCTCATGGAGCTTTGTGACTGGAGTTGTCACAGTTGTCACAAACACGATTGGCGAACCCGTTCCGCCCGGGCAGCGGCATTTTCCCGCCGCTGCTGTCAGGTCGTGAGCCGGAGACCGCCATGCTCGAGGCACGCGTCGCGCGGACCCGCGAGGGCCACCCGCAGCACACCGCGCTGCTCGGTGAGTGGGCGATCGGCAAGACGACGCTGCTGATGCATTGGCGCCGTCGGTTGGAGGCCGCCGGCGACCGTGTCGTGCTGACGATGGCGTACCCCCAGTCGCGGGAGGATTTGCTCGCTCGGCTGACGGGCGCCGTCGCGGCCGAGACGGACGGCGGCTGGACCGCGAAGCTCGACCTCGAGGTTGGGCTCGATGTCGGCGTGGCCGAGGCGCGCCTCCGAAAGCCGGCACGGGAAGTCGAGAAGGAGCTTCGCGCCGCGCTTCGGCGCGCTGCAGGTGCGAGCGACGGCAAGACGTTGGTCGTCATGGTCGACGACATCGATCTGGTCGCCACGCCCGGCGACGCCCTGCTTCAGCTCCGGGCGATCGCTCTGGAGCTGTACGCCTCGGACGTCGCCCTTTCCTTCGTAGTCTCGGCATCGCCGGGTCTCTTCGGCTCGATCCGCGCTGCTCACGAGCCGCTCGTGCGCTTCTTCGAACCCATCACGCTTGGATCGCTGAACGTGGCGTCCGCCATGGCGGCGATCACGAGCCCGCTCGCCGAGACCGACGTCACGTTCGACGACGAGGTCGTGAACGAGATCGTCGAGCTGTCCGGCGGCCGCCCATACTACGTGCAGAAGCTCGCCTACTTTGCCTTCGATGCCGCCGAGGGGCACACGTTGACAGGGCGGAATTCGCGGCGGCCTTCGAGCGCGCCTTCGCGGCGGTCAGCCAGGAGATCTTCGCGGCTCGCTGGTCGGCGATGGCACCGGTCGAGCGCCAGGTGGTTACCGTCGTCGCCTCTGCAACCACCGCCCGCCCGTCCGGCGAGATCGAGCGTGAGGCCAGGCATCTCGGAATATCGCCAGCCGCCACACGGCAGGCCCTGCGACGGCTGGCTGCCCGCGGGCACATCGACCGTCTGGCGAATGGCCAGCGTGGACGCTACGCGGTCAACGATCGCCTCTTCAGGCGATACCTTGAGATCCAGGCGTGCCAGCGGTAGCCGTGGCCTCTCCGACGCCCGCGCTCGACCAGTACGGGCTGCGGAACGTCGTCGAGGAGTATCTCGCCGCCCTCCGGGCTGCCGGCCGAAGCCCGCGGACGATCGAGTGGTATCGCGCGAATCTCGCCGAGTTCATCCGGTTCCTCGAGCGCGATGGACGATCCGCGTCGGCCGCAGACCTGCAGCCGGCCGCAGTCTGCCGTTGGCTTATCGCCCTCAACGCCCGCCCGACAGCGCTCGCTCCAAGCAGTCTCGCCGGCCGCGTCCGCACGATCAAGGCATTCGGGACCTGGATTGCCGCCGAGCTCGATCTGCCGGCGAACCCGGTACGCGGCGTTCCTATCCCTCGCGTTCCGGACCAGCTCGTCCCGAGCCTCCGCGACCACGAGACTGCACGCCTCATCCAGGCGGCCGCCGAGTCGCGTCATCCGCACCGAGACCTTGCACTTGTGTTGCTGATGATCGACACCGGGATGCGTCTTAGCGAGGTCGCCTCGCTCAACGTGGCCGACATCGACCTCATCGAAGGTCGCTGCCGTGTGATGGGAAAGGGGAGCCGTGAGCGGATCGCGCCGATCGGACGGCGGACCCGCAAAGCGCTCCGCGCTTGGATACCAGTGAGGCGTCCGTCTCCAGCCGGCAGCTCACCTCTGTTCGTGGGCCGCCACGGCTCGAGGCTGTCCGCGCGTGGCATCCATCAGCTCGTCCGCCGCCTGGCGCGCCGGGCGGGCATCGAGACCCGATGCTCGCCCCACGTGCTGCGCCATTCGTTTGCCCGCGCCTTCCTGACGAACGGCGGTGACGTCTTCAGCCTGCAGCGCATCCTCGGCCACAGCCCGCGGTCGATCCAAGTTACCCGTCGATACGTCGAACTCGTTGACGACGACCTACGCGCCGTTCATCGGCGCGTTTCCCCGGTCGATCGGCTGCCTTGAGGGTCGGCGTCCTGAGGACCGCTCGGGCACCAAGCCGCGGGCCTCACTCCCCCGTGTTCAAGATCTACGGGTTCGCCTTCTGTCGGCTTCGTGGGCAAGCCTTCGGAAGTCGTCAACGATGGCCTGTGTGATGTACGGGTTGATGGTCTGAATGACCTCGACCGTGCCAACAGCCGCTGCGATGGATAGCGCGCCGTCCTCGACGAGGTAGAGGAGTGGACGCAAGCCCCGCATCCTTGGAACGCCACTGGACGCGCACGCATCCCCAAGTGGTCCGTCATTGGTCCAGTAGGTGTACCCACCGTCACGCGCGACGATCAGGCAGACCTTGTCAGCGAAAGAAAGAGCCGGGTGCGGGATTGCGGCTTCACGGAGTTGATCGATCGTGGGCTCGACGACCTCTAGACCGAGGGCGGCACACCTGACTTCATCGAGCGTCTCGATTTCGGCGAGCACAGGTGTGGGAATGATGACCGGCGCGACGTGCCGGACGATCAGCGCGAGGACTGGCTCGTTGGCGTCGACGATATCGATGAGCACAGAGGCGTCCCCAACGAGCCCAAGTGGGGACGTCTCTGCCATCCTCCTAGGCCCAGGCTTGGTGGAGCTCGCGCATCTTCCGAAGATCGAGGCCGAGGATCTCGGCAGCTCGACTCAGCGAAATGCGGCGTTCCTCCAACGCGGCACGCACTAGTCGCACCCGACGGTCTGGTCGGAAGTCGCTCGGTGCAAGCTCAACCGGTTCGCGCCCGCGGAGTGGCTCCGGAGCCGCCGATCCGCGCGCAGCCGGGGCCAGAGGATCGGGCTCGTCGGTTCTGGTCAGCGATCGGCCAAGGCGGAGTCTCGCCTGAGCCAGAAAGCGGCGCCAGACGTCCGGGACCCCTCGCTCGTCCAGCCGATACAACACGGTCCTGTAGCTCACTCGAAAGATCCGCTTCACCTTCATCACGGCGTCGAACAGTGGAAGGCCGCGAACCTCCTGCCATTCCTTCTGGAACCGTCGCTCGGGCATGAGGAGGTGGGCGGCGAAGACATCCGCCTCGCGTTCGGCATCGAGATCCTCGGCGGTCTCGTCGGGGTTGAATTCGTCGCGGTGCAGAAGCAGATGCCCGAGCTCATGCGCCGCGGTGAAGATCTGTCGCTCAACGCTGATGCGATCCCAGCTGTTGACGACGATCGCGGGCCCGGCGCCGTCCTCGGCCACGGACAGGCCGAAGAACCCCTCCGAGGCCATCTCCAGCCACAGGACCTTGATGCCGATCTTGTCCTCGAGCAGACCGGAGATGTCGAAGATCGGCTCGTCGTCGAGTTCCAGCTTCTCGCGGACGACCTCAGCGGACCGCCGTGCGCGGTCCGCCCCTCTGGGCATGCGGAGATGAGCGAACAGGTACGGGCGCTGCTCGTCGACAAGGCGCTCGAGCGAGCCGTAGTCGTCGAGCTGTCGCCCGACGTCGTGGAGGACCCGCGCCCGATCCTTGAGTCTTCGCTTTGACCGAAAGCGCGCACGCGGCGGGGATGGCGCCGGACGCAGAAGGTCGCCAGGCGACACTTCGAGCGCCTTCGCGAGCGCCACTAGGGTCGATGCCCTAGGTTCACTGAGCCCGGCCTCGAGGTTCCGGTATGCCGCTCTCGATAGACCCGCCGCCTCTGCCGCTGCGTCCTGGGTCAGCCCCCGCATCCCACGCAGCCGTTGGAGATTGGCGCCGATGTCCCCGGTCGGCGAAATTGCCATGAGTCCGCCTCCCTGACGAATACGGCACTAGACTAGCCGATTTGACGGCGATGGTCAAATTGGCTAGTATCCCTGCGCGGGCACCTGTCCGCGCAGGAACATCGCACGGAGGTGGCCGGCAATAGCCGCCCGGAGAACTGGAGACGCGGCGCCTTTGCAGGTGCCGCGTCTCCGTGGCAGCGGACACCCACTTCAGAGTCCTCGCCGCCGGGAGCCAGCGTAGCGCACGGGTCCGTCCATGAAACCCCTCTTCGGACCATCACAGGGAGACTACGTTGGCCACGAATAAGAACCGCCACGACGGCCACCGCGAAGGCGCCGTCCGCGACCGGTCCCAGTTCCGCACGCCGTCGGGCGACTGGGCAAAGCGGGACGCCAGGACCGGCCGAATCCTCGACGTGAAGAGCGACGGCACTCGCTTCAAGGGCGTGCGCCGCGAGAGCACCGGCTCGGAGTAGCCGGTTGGCCACGGGCAGCCTGGACGCGGGTCGTGTCCCGCGTTGGTCGGTCCGCGGCACACGCCGAGGAGCACCCCGGACAGTGAACCTGTCACGGGTCGACGCGACAGTTCAAGAAGCCGGGCAACCGGCCCACGCGAAACGGAGTGAACGATGAACGAGCAAGCCGCGCAGGCCGTGCAGGAAGATCGCCCCGACTCGGCGAAGACCGTGACGATCATCGTCAACGGACAGGAGCACGAGTTCCCGAAGCCGGACATCACCTACGACGAGGTGGTGGCCCTCGCCTTCCCAAACCCTCCGACGGGCCCCTATATCGAGATCTCGGTGACCTATCGCCGCGGGCATGGTCAGAAGCCCGAGGGAACGCTTCTCCCGGGCGGAGAGGTCAAGGTGAAGGACGGCATGATCTTCAATGTCACGGCGACTGATAAGTCGTAGCCCGGACCTCCGCCTGCTGCTCGACGAGGGATACGACCTCGAGATCCGCGGTGGCTACCTCCTGGTCCATCACGTTCCGTACGTCACCGTCGCGAAGGGGGCGGCGTACGGAACCCTCGTGTCCGAGCTCAATCTTGCAAACGGAATAACGGTCCCGCCCGATCCCCACACGATCCGCTTCACCGCCACCCCGTGCGACGCGGAGGGCAGACGGCTCGACAGACTCATCAACGACAGTACGCGCACGGACCTCGGCGGCGGCCTGATCGTCGAGACGTCCTTCTCCCACAAGCCGGTCGGGAGCGGTCGCTACACCGACTACCACGCGAAGGTCACTACCTACGTCGCGATCCTCGGTCGGCACGCGGCGGCCGTCGACCCGAACGCCACCGCCCGGACCTATCACGTCCGAGAAGAGCGCGATGAGGGCTCGCCGTTCCGGTACCCGGACACCGCGAGCGCGCGGGCTGGCATCACAGCCATCAACGAGAAGCTCTCGCTCGCGAAGGTCGCGATCGTGGGCCTGGGTGGAACGGGATCGCACGTGCTCGATCTCGTCGCCAAGACCCCGGTCGACGAGATCCACCTCTTCGACGGTGACCGAATGCTTGATCACAACGCCTTTCGCGGCGTCGGCGCGACGGCAGCTGTCGACCTCGACGGCGGGCCCAACAAGGCAGAGCACTATTCGCGGGTGTATGCGGTGATGCGCGACGGCGTCGTCCCACACCCGTACCCGGTCGACGCCGTCAACTGCGCCGAGTTGAGCGACATGCAGTTCGTGTTCCTGGCGATCGATCCGACGCCTGCGAAGCGAGCAATCATCGAGCACCTCGAGGGTCGCGGCATTCTGTTCGTCGACACGGGGATCGGCGTGAACGTCGCCCAGGACATGCTCGGCGGGATAGTACGGGTGACGACGGGCCTTCCCGGACGACCGGTCAGCGGCCGGCGGTGGATCTCGTTTGGCGATGCGGCGGCGGCCAACGAGTACGCGCCGAACATCCAGGTCGCGGATCTCAACGCGCTGGCCGCCGCACTCGCGGTCATTCGCTGGAAGAAGCTGTTCAGGTTCTACCGCGACCTCGAAGACGAGCAGCACATGCTCTATACGATCGACGGGAACACGATCGACAACGAGGGCGGTTCGTGACCCGCCTCGAGAGGCTGGACCATCGTTTCGTCGATTGGATTCCTCCCGACCTCGAACCAGGCGTCCTCTACATCACGATTGAGTACGCGACCGCGGTTCATTCATGCGCTTGCGGATGCCGAGCGCGCGTTGTCACGCCCTTGACGCTGAAAGACTGGGAGCTCCGCTTCGACGGCGAGACGGTCTCGCTGTCACCGTCCATCGGCAACTGGAGCTTCGCCTGCCAATCGCACTACTGGATCCGGCAGAACCGTATCGAGTGGGCGCCTCGCTGGTCGGCCGCCCAGATCGGCGGGGCCCGCGAACTCGCCCGTGCGCCAGGGACCTCGAGCCTCGCGACGCCGCGGGCGAGCAGCGGTATGGAGCCGGCGAGCGGCCGGCTCGTGCGGCTCCTGAGGCGTCTCGCACGGGCCGTCCGCGGGACTTGAGCCAAGTTGAAACGTTGCGACCGGCGGATCCGACACGTTCCTATCATCGCCTCCTCGAATCCGTGAGCCGATCCGCCGGCGAGGCGGCTGCGTGGCGGGTCACGAGGTCGACATCGGCGAGCGCCACGTAGCGTTTGACCATGTCGAGGCTGGTGTGCCCCAGGATCCGCTGGAGGGTGAACACGTCGCCGCCGTTGACTAGGTAGCTGCGGGCGAACGTGTGCCGCAGCGAGTGCGGGCTCAACCGCCCCGTCACCCCAACCCGGCCCTTGAGCCGCCGGACCATGTGCTGCAGACCGCGGGGGCTGATCTCGCCCTTCCGACCGAGCCACAGCGCGTCGTCGGGTCGTCCCTGGCCGCGCTGGCCGAGGTAGTGGACGATCGCCCGTCGAGCGGTCGAGCCGACCGGCACGATTCGCTCCTTCGAGCCCTTGCCCTGGACCTTGAGCGTCCCGTCGGGCCGGAGCTCGCCGAGCCGGAGGGCGGCCACCTCCGACACCCGCAGCCCGGTGTCGATCATCAGCAGCAGGATCGCCCGGTCCCGCACGGAGCAAACCGCGAGCAGACGGCGCAGGACGTCGTCGGCCACCGGCTCGATGACCTTGTGCGGCACCCGTGGCCGGCCGAGCTCGCGGAGCGCGGCAGCCGAGGCGAGGCCCTCGGCCGCGAGCCAGTTGCCGAGCACCCGCATGGTGCGGACGTAGCCGGCGACGCTGACCGGGGCGAGGGTCGTCCGGAGCTCGACCAGCCAGGCTCGCAGCTCGGCCGGGGTGAGGCCATCGACCGCCCGCTCGGCGCCTAGTGCCCGGACGAGCCGGGTCGTGATCATCCGGTACCACTCGAGCGTCCGTGGCGAGAGCCCCTCGGCCGCCTTAGCCGCGAGGAACAGATTCGTCGCCTGACCCAACGTCAGATGACGTCGCGAATCAGGCGCCCAGAGATCAGGGTCCTGCGAATCAGGTGCCCAAAGATCAGTAGAGTCAGGTGCCCAAACCATCGTGCGGCCTCCTTGCCGCCGAGGCCCGGACCCCGTCAGACCACAAGATGTTGGGGCTTCTGCCGTTGGCGAGTGCCACATCTTGTGGTTTGGCTGGCGAGCCAGGATTCGAACCTGGAATCCCCTGATCCAGAGTCAGGTGCCTTACCGTTTGGCCACTCGCCAGCGGTCGCGGAGCCCGATTCTACAGGGCACCATTCGAGTCGCCTCGAGCTGATCGCGTTCTACGATGCACGACATGACACAACAGGAGCGCTCGAGGCGGAGTCGGTCGTTCGCAGCGCGGCTGTCGAGCGGGGTGATGGAGCGGATGGAGACTCGTGGCCGTCGGACTGGGCAGTCGAGGATCGAATTGCGGAGCGCCTGACCGACGAAGGCTTCCGGGCCGAGGAGTTCCCTGGCATCGTCTTCCGGACCGGCCCCACGGGTCGGCGGGCCGGCCTCGCGGCCGGGCCCGATGTGTGTGGGAGATCGTCCGCGCCCTGAAGGGCGCCGTCGCCCAGTCACCGGCCAATCCGATCGAGGTCATTGCCGAGGCGACAGGGCTCCCGCGGAATCGCCTCGAACTCGCTGCCAGCTACTACGCCGCCTACCCGGGCGAGATCGACGATCGGATTCGCCTGGATGAGGAGGCGGCGGAGCGCGCAGGGTCGGGTCGGTCGGGGGGAAGCTGAGCCTCCGGGCCACAGCGCCGACGGGAGGGAGGGTTGCCAGGGCCCCCGGGCAGTCGCGTCAGCCCTTCGCTTGGACCTTGGCCCAGGTGGCCTTGAGCGTGAGTGTCCGGTTGAAGACCAACGCGCCCGGCCGGGAGTCGGTGTCCGGGGTGAAGTAGCCGAGCCGTTCGAACTGGACGGTTTCGCCGAGCCCGACGTCGACGAGCGACGGCTCCAGCATCGCCCCGCGCACGATTCGCTCCGAATCGGGGTTGAGGTCAGCGAAGAGGTCGCCCTCGGCGCCGGGATCGGGGCGGCTGAAGAGATGGTCGTAGAGGCGGACCTCGGCCGGCACGGCGTGAGACGCCGACACCCAGTGAAGGGTCGCCTTCGGCCGGCGGCCATCGGGCGCATCTCCGCCGCGCGTGGCCGGGTCAAAGCTGCAGCGCAGCTCCACGACCCGCCCGGCCGCGTCCTTCACCACCCCCGTGCACGTGATGAAGTACGCGTTCCGGAGCCGGACCTCGCGCCCCGGAGCGAGCCGGAAGAACTTCGGCGGCGGGTCCTCGGCGAAGTCGTCGCGCTCGATCCACAGCTCCCGCCCGAACTCGACCGACCGGGTCCCGGCAGCCGAGTCCTCGGGGTTGTTGACGACCTCGACCGTCTCGACCTGGCCTTCGGGGTAGTTCTCGATGACGACCTTGATCGGATCGAGGACGCCGAACCGCCGCTGGGCGGTCCGGTTCAGCACCGCCCGGACGGCGTATTCGAGCTGGCCGTATTCGATGACCGAATCGGTCCGGGCGACCCCGACCATCGCGGCGAAGTCGCGGATGCCCTCGGGCGGGAAGCCGCGCCGCCGAAGACCCGAGATCGTCGGCATTCGAGGATCGTCCCAGCCTCGAACGTGGCCCTCGTTGACGAGCCGCAGCAGGACCCGCTTCGAAAGGACCGTGTACGTCAGGCTGAGGCGGGCGAACTCGATCTGGCGCGGTCGCGACGGCACGGGCAGGTGCTCGATCAGCCAGTCGTACAGGGCGCGGTTGTTCTCGAACTCGAGGGTGCACAGCGAGTGGCTGACGCCCTCGATGGCGTCCGACTGGCCGTGGGCCATGTCGTACGTCGGGTAGATGCACCACGCATCCCCGGTCCGCGGGTGCGTGGCATGGACGATCCGGTACAGCACCGGGTCGCGCAGGGTGACGTTCGGCGAGGTCATGTCGATCCTTGCGCGCAGCACCCGGGCGCCGTTCGGGAACTCGCCGGCCCGCATTCGAGCGAACAGGTCCAGGTTCTCCTCGACCGATCGATCCCGGTACGGCGAGTTGCGGCCCGGCTCGGTCAGCGTCCCGCGGGTTTCGCGGATCTGGTCGGCGCTCTGGTCGTCGACGAACGCGTCGCCGGTTCGAATCAGGTGGACGGCCCAGTCGTAGATCTGCTCGAAGTAATCGGACGCGTGGAGGGTCGCCCCGCCCCAGTCGTAGCCGAGCCATCGAATATCGCGCTCGATGGCGTCGATATAGGCCCGCTCCTCCTTGACCGGGTTGGTGTCGTCGAACCGGAGATTGCAATGACCGCCGAACTCGGCGGCAATCCCGAAGTTGAGCGCGATCGACTTGGCGTGCCCGATGTGGAGGTAGCCGTTCGGCTCCGGCGGGAAGCGGGTGATCGGTGCCCTGATCCGCCCCGCGGCGATGTCGGCGGCGACGATCTCGCGGATGAAGTCAAGCCGCTCCGGGGCGGTCGTTTCGGGGATCATCGGCGCACCACACTCCTCGGGAGTTGGCTGGCGCGCCAGGATTCGAACCTGGAACCCCCTGATCCAGAGTCAGGTGCTCTACCGTTGAGCCACGCGCCAGCGACCGCCGCGAATTCTACCGCACGCGTGAACGTGGCCCTCGGTCTCGAACCGGCCCAGTTCTTACGCCTCGCCGGATGTCTCTAACGCCCACGCGCGCACCTCGGCTCCGACACGAAAGCCGAATCCATCCAGGGCGTCCAAGTGCGCGCGTACCGACGGGATCGCGCCGAGCTGCTTCAGCCGGACGAGGATTGCCACCGTCCCGGTGAGGGGGACGCCTCGACGACCGGCGACGCGCCGAGCATCACGGTCATCCAGCACGATGATGGCGTCGAGGGTCGTGGCGAGCGCGATCGCCGCGGCCTCGCCGGGACCAAGTCGGAGCTCGCCCGCCGACGCGGTCTCGGCAGGCGCTGCTACGCGCACAGACCCGGCGTCGACGGCTCTCCTGACCGGTGCCGCGCCCGGTCGATCGCCGGCCACGGCTTCCTCGAATACAGCCGCGGGCACGACGAGCCTGCCGAGGCGATCGCCGACCGCCTCAAGGAGATCGAGCCGCGCCAGGGCGATCAGCGCGGTCGTGTCGAGGACGAGCTCGGGACTCACCCACCGAGGGCCCGAAGGTCGCGCTCGAGCTCGTCGCGCGCGCCGCGGAAGATCGGGATGCCGCGGCTGGCCAGGTACTCGATGAAAGCCGCGACGTCCGTGCCGGCCAGGCGGGCCGCGCGGCCGAGTGACATGCCGGCCTCGTCGTAGAGCGTGGCGGCGATCGTGATGCGGGCATCGGCCTCGTGCTCGCCCAGGTTCCGCAGGGACAGCAGCAGCGCCTCCGGATCGTCGCGGCTCGTGATCAGCACGGCGTGCTCTCGGGCAGCGCGCACGGCCCGGCTCGGGTTGTCCTTCAGATCGCGAATGCCGACCGTCTTCATGTTCCCACGGTATGTGGGAACATCGCGTTCCGTCAAGGGTGACGTCGGGCAGCGAGCCGGTGGTCCAGCCGAGGTGCTATGATGGCGTCATCATGGTGCAGCGAACGCAGATCACGCTTCAGCCCGAGCAGCACCGGCGGGCCCGGCGACGCGCCGCCGAGCTCGGCGTCTCGCTGGCCGAGTATGTGCGTGGGCTGGTCGCCCGCGACCTCGGCGAAGGTCGAGCCGCTGGAGACGTGAGCTCCATCCTCGACCTCGGCGACACCGGTGGCTCCGACGTCCGGCACCTCAAGGATCAGTACCTGGCCGAAGCGATCGACAGGGTCCGGTCTCACCGGAACCGGTGACCCTCTTCGTCGACAGCTCCGTCTTCTACGCCGGCGCCGACCGGGGCGACTCCAGCCACACGTCCGCCGCCGCGCTCCTGAAGTCAGAGTCGCTCGTCACCACCGACCATGTGCTCGCGGAGACGTGGCTGCTGCTGAACGCGCGGCTCGGCCGGCCGGCTGCCGAGCGCTTCTGGGAGGGGCTCCGAAGCGGGGCGGCGGAGCTGGAACCGGTTGGCCCGGGCGACCTCGAACGGGCTTGGTCGATCGGTCAGGAGTTCCCCGATCAGGACTTCTCGCTGGTGGATCGAACCAGCTTCGCGGTGATGCTCCGACTCGGCGTCCATCGAGTCGCGAGCTTCGACGATGACTTTCTCGTCTTCAGGTTCGGGCACCGGCGCGAGCGGGCATTCGAGGTTCTTCGATAGCGCCTTCGGCGCTGGCCACATTCCTGCCAACTGGACGCCTCCAGGCAGGCCCTTCGGCCTCCGTCGAAGACGGGTGGCGTGTATACTCGGGGGGAGTATCAACCGCCACGGCTCGCGGAGGCCCGAATCCATGCACCACGAACAGCAGTCCCACCACGGCGACAACGTCGCGATCGACCCGGTCTGCGGTATGACGCCGGATCGCGAGACGGCCCGCGCCAAGGGCCTGACCAGCACCTACAAGGGCGTCGAGTACGTCTTCTGCGGAAAGGGCTGCAAGCTCGATTTCGAGGAGAACCCCGAGCGGTACCTCGACCCGAACTACATCCCGTCGATGTGACGCCAGACGACGTGACGCGATGACCGCTGCCAACCCGGCCTCGAACGGCATCCGGATTCCGGTCGAGGGCATGACCTGCGCCTCGTGCGTCAACCGCATCGAGCGCTACCTCCGCAAGACCGAGGGCGTCGTCGAGGCCAACGTCAACCTCGCCACCGAGACGGCGACCATCCGGTTCGACCCGGCGGTCGTCGATCTCGAGGGGCTCCGGGCGGCCGTCGAGGCGGCCGGCTACGAGGCGCGCATCGACCGCGCCGAGGCCACGGGCGCCGACGCGCTGGGCGGCCAGGCGGCGACGGTCGAGATCGGCTACGCCGCGCGTCCGCCCGTCCTGGCGACCCGGTCCGCGGCCGCCGAGACCTCGCCGGCCGAGGCAGCGCCGGCTGAGGCGTCGTTCCAGGAGCGCCACCTCGCCGACACGCGCCGTCGGCTGATCGTGGCCGCGATCCTGACCCTGCCGCTGCTCGGCGGCCTCGCCGCGATGACCGTCGCGCCGTTCCTGCCGACGATCCTCGCCGATCCGTGGCTCCAGCTGGCCGTCGCCACGCCGGTCCAGTTCTACGCCGGCTGGCCGTTCTACAAGGGCGCCTGGAAGGTCCTCCGCCACCGTTCGACCGACATGAACACGCTCGTCACGGTCGGGACGTCGGCGGCGTACGTCTATAGCCTCGCGGCGATCCTGTTCCCGGACTTCTTCCGGGCCGCCGGCGTCGTCAGCGGCGAGGCCCTGCCGCTGTACTTCGACACGGCCGCGGTGATCATCACCCTGATCCTGCTCGGCCGGTTCCTGGAGGCCCGCGCGCGGACGCACACGTCCGATGCGATCAAGCAGCTCATCGGCCTCCAGCCGCGCACGGCGCGGCTCGTCCGGGACGGACGCGAAATCGACCTCCCGATCGAGGCGGTGGTCGTCGGCGACATCGTGCTTGTGCGGCCGGGCGAGAAGGTGCCGGTCGACGGACGGGTCGTCGAGGGCCGCTCGGCGGTCGACGAGAGCATGGTCACCGGCGAGCCGATCCCGGCCACCAAGGCCCTCGGCGACGAGGGCATCGGCGGGACGCTCAACACCTCCGGCAGCTTCCGGTTCGAGGCGACCCGGGGCGGCCGGGACACCGTCCTCGCCCAGATCGTTCGGCTCGTCCAGGACGCCCAGGGTTCGAAGGCGCCCATCCAGCGCCTCGCGGACGCGGTCACGAGCTGGTTCGTGCCGGCCGTGCTGGCCGTCGCGGCCCTGACGTTCGTCGCGTGGCTGGCCTTCGGGCCGCAGCCGGCGTTCAACCTCGCGCTGCTCAACACCGTTGCGGTCCTGATCATCGCCTGCCCCTGCGCGCTCGGGCTGGCGACGCCGACCTCGATCATCGTCGGGACCGGCAAGGGCGCCCAGCACGGCGTCCTGTTCCGCAACGCCGAAGCCCTCGAGCGGCTCCACCAGGTCGGCGCGGTCGTCCTCGACAAGACGGGCACGCTGACCGAGGGCAAGCCACGGGTGACCGACGTCGTGCTCGCCGACGGAGCGTCGGATGAGGCCGCCGTCCTGCGCCTCGTGGCCGCCGCGGAGGCCGGGTCGGAGCATCCGCTGGGCGAGGCGATCGTCCGCTTCGCCCGCGACGAACGCGGCCTCAGCGTGCCGCCGGCCGACGATTTCGACGCGGTTGCCGGCCAGGGCGGCCGGGCGACGGGCGACGGTCGCGCGGTCCTCATCGGACGGCCGGGGTTCCTCGCCGATCGGGGCGTCGACGCCAGTGGCCTCGCAGCCGCGGCTGAGGAGCTGGCGGCCGCGGGGAAGACCCCGGTGTTCGTCGCGCTCGATGGCCGTGCGGCCGCGGTGATCGCCATCGCCGACACCCTCAAGGCCGGCTCGGCAGCGGCTGTAGCCGAGCTCCACCGCCTCGGCCTCCAGGTCGTGATGCTGACCGGCGACAACGAGGTCACGGCCCGGGCCATCGCCCGCCAGGCCGGCGTGGACCGTGTCCTGGCCGACGTCCGGCCCGACGAGAAGGCCGCCCAGGTTCGCAAGCTGCAGGCCGAGGGGCGCCTCGTCGCGATGGTCGGCGACGGCATCAACGACGCCCCGGCGCTGGCCCAGGCCGACGTCGGCGTGGCGATCGGCACCGGGACGGATGTCGCGATCGAGTCGGCCGCCGTGACCCTGATGAGCGGCGACCTGCGCGCCCTGGTGACCGCGTTCGCGCTGTCGCGGGCGACGATGCGGAACATCCGCCAGAACCTGTTCTGGGCGTTCGCCTACAACGTGGCGCTCGTGCCGCTCGCGGCCGGCGCGCTGTACCCGGCCTTCGGGGTCCTGCTCGACCCGATGTTCGCCGCGGCGGCCATGGCCCTGTCCTCGGTCACGGTGGTGTCCAACGCCCTGCGCCTGCGGCGTTTCCGGCCCCCGGCTGTCCAGGGAGCATCGCCGCGCAGCCAGCGGGAGGTCGCAACGGCGCGGGCCTGATCGCGGAGGGCCTGATCGCGGAGGGCCTGATCGCGGAGGGCCTGATCGCGGAGGGCCGCGTTCGCATCCCAGTCGCGAGTCCGGCCGGCGCTGAAACCTCGGCGCAACCCGGCGGGCCTACCGTGGCCTTCACACCAGCGGAGCGGGCACACGGCCACGGGGGTGGCGATGAAGCAGGACCGACAGGACGGGGACGAGGCGCGGATCTCGGCGCTGCTCGAGGAGCTGGCTGCCCTGCGGGACCTCGACGACCGTCGGCATGCGCTGCCCCCGGACTCGCAGGAGCATGCGATCGCCGCGGCGCAGGTGGAGCGGCGGAGCCGGTCGTTGATGGACCGCTTCCGGCAGCTCCAGGCGATCCCCGCTGACGCGCCATCGCGCGAGCGTCCCCGGCGCCAGGTCCGGCCGCGATCGCCGGTCGCTCGGCCGCGGCACCGCCGCCGCGACCAGCCGCCCGTCCTGTAGGGGGTCGTTCCGCGCTACCCGTAACCGGCAACGGCTGGTAGGATCGGGCCACGGGACCGATGTCACGTACGGGGTCCGTCGACCTCGCGACACCCGTCGCGAGGAGATGCAAGGGCCCGCGATGGCAGTCGCGCCCGCGAGGAGACGACACATGGCGACTGTGACGTTCGACCACGTGTGGAAGCGGTTCGGCGCCTTCGACGCCGTGAAGGACTTCAACCTCGAGATCGGTGACGGCGAGTTCATGGTCCTCGTCGGCCCATCGGGGTGCGGGAAGACCACCAGCCTCCGGATGATCGCGGGGCTCGAGGAGATCACCGAGGGGACCCTCCGGATCGGCGACCGCGTCGTCAACGACGTGCCCCCGAAGGACCGCGACATCGCGATGGTCTTCCAGAGCTACGCGCTCTACCCGCACATGAGCGTCCGCGACAACATGGCCTTCGGCCTCAAGCTGCGGAAGCTGCCGAAGGCGGAGATCGACCAGCGGGTCAACGAGGCGGCCAGGATCCTCGGCCTCGAAAACCTCGACAAGAAGCCCCGCGAGCTGTCGGGTGGCCAGCGCCAGCGCGTCGCGCTCGGCCGAGCGATCGTCCGCGAGCCGAAGGTCTTCCTGATGGACGAGCCGCTCTCCAACCTCGACGCCAAGCTGCGGGTCCAGACGCGGGCCGAGATCGCCCGCCTCCACCAGCGCCTCGGGACGACGACGGTCTACGTCACCCACGATCAGGTCGAGGCCATGACCATGGGCACCCGGATTGCCGTCATGGACAAGGGCCTCCTGCAGCAAGTCGGCCCGCCGCAGGAGCTGTACGACCATCCGAAGAACCTCTTCGTGGCCGGGTTCATCGGCAGCCCGGCGATGAACTTCGTCAAGGTCACCGCCGACGGTTCCCAGGTCAGCGGGGAGGGCGTGACGCTTCCGATCCCGGGGCGCTACAAGGGCGCCCTGGACGGCAAGCACAACCTCGTCGCCGGCTATCGGCCCGAGCACCTGGAGCTCGGCGAGGTGGCGAACGCGGCTCCGATCCGGGCCCGTGCCGAGGTCGTCGAGTTCCTGGGCAACGAGGAGCTGCTGCACGTCAGCATCGAGGGCAACCCCAACGACGTCGTGGCCGTCGTCGGTGCCGAGCACCGGGTCAAGCCGGGCGACGTCATCGACCTCAAGCTGCCGCTCGATCGACTGCACCTGTTCGACGCCGAGAGCGGGGAGTCGCTCGCGACGTCGATGCCCACCGCGGCCGCCTGACCCTCGCGGTCGTGGCCGCCGAGCCCGACCTCGCCGCCCCGTCGTCGGGCGATGGCGGCCTCGAGGTCAGCGAGGAGGTCGCCGCCCGCGACGGCACTCCGATTTTCGCCCGCCGCTGGCGGCCGGCAGGCGAGCCATGGGCGGGCGTCCTGCTCGTCCACGGCCTGGCGGAGCACTCCGGTCGCTACGCCCACGTCGGCCGCTGGCTGGCAGTAGCCGGGGTCGAGGCGTTGGCCATCGATCTCCGTGGCTTCGGCCGCTCGGGCGGGCCGCGGGCCACGGTCGAACGCTGGTCGCAGCTCCATGACGACCTCGAGGAGCGCCTGGTTGACTTCCGGGCCGAGGCGCCGACCCGACCGCTGGCGCTGTACGGCCATTCGATGGGCGGGCTGGTCGTCCTCGGCTACGTGCTCGACGGCCGTGCCCGGCCCGACCTGCTGGTCCTCTCCGCACCAGCCGTCGAAGCCCGCATTCCGCTCGTCCAGCGCCTCGTCGTGGGGACCGGGGCCCGCATCGCGCCCGGCCTGCGCATTCCCAACGGGATCAAGCCGGCCGCCCTGGCGACCGACCCGGCGGTTGGGCGGGCCTATGCCGAAGATCCCCTGTGCGTCCATCGTTCGACCCTGCGGTTCGGGCGAGCCGGCTTCGCCGAGCAGCGCCGAGTGGCCGGGGCGCTCGACCGACTCACGATCCCGACGCTCGTCGTCCATGGCGGACTCGATGCCCTCGTGCCGCCCGAGGCGAGCCGGGGCCTGGAAGGCCGCCAGGGCGTGCGGCGGATCGTCTACCCGGACCTGCGGCACGAGGTCCACAACGAGCCCGACGGCCGGCGGGTCGTCGACGACGTCGTGGGGTGGATTCGCGAGCGGGTCAGTCGAATGGCGCCGAGCGCAGCCTCAGCCGGCTGACCCGGCCTCGATCACGAGGCGCCCGACCATGCCCTCGTGGATGGTGCACACGAAGGCGTAGCTCGCGGGACCAGGGGGTCGAACCGCGAACCGCTCGACCTCGCCCGGCGCGACGATCGTTCGGGTGGAACCCTCGAGGGGACCGGTGAACGTCAGGTTGTGATCGACGGTCGAATCGTTGTGGAACTCGATCACGACTTCGCCCGCGGCGGCGACCCGGACCTCGGTCGGCACATAGGCGAAGGCCTCGCCCGGGGCGGTGCCGATTCGGACCGTCGGCCCGGCCGCGGTCATGGCCGCGGCCGCGACCAGGGCGATCAGCCCGCCGAGGACGACGGCGGACACCGAGACGAGCGTTCGAGGCGAGAGCGTCACGCGAACCACGCCGAGTGCCGCTACCGAATGTCGACGCACGCCGTGTACGTGCCGAGGTCGTCGTTCGAGCGATGGACGTTGAGCGCCAGGCCACCGGCGAACAGCTCCGCGATCGTCGCCGGCACGTCGGTCGTCGACGCGCCGTCCCGGACGTTCTCAAGAGGGAACTTCGGCTGCGGCGTCAGGTCGTCGCAGGATCCCGGGTGGATGTGGGCCGGCATGTCGAGGTTGCCGGCCGGTTCGACCTGGACGTCGACGCGGGTGCGCCCGGCTCCAGCCTCCGCGAAGGTGACCGTGCCGGTGACGCCGGAGTCGTTGAGCATGGCCAGCTGCAGGGTCCGCGGCGGGGCGCCCGACTGGCGGGTCACGAGCCAGATGACGAGGATCGCCAGGGCTGCGACGCCGAGGGCGGCAAGGCGAAGCTCTCCGGAGCGACGGGTGGTGGGCATGGGAGCGACCTCCTCGAGATGCGCGCTCACGAGGCGAGTGGACGTGGCTGGATGCTGCGGCGTGCAGCTCGGGACCTGGCGGCCCCGGGCCGGGCGAAGGCCTCCCCGGTGGCGACGTCGAGCGGGCCGCCGCGCGCCAGCAGGTCACCGAGCGCCTCGGCGGTCATCGGCCGGGCGAACAGGTAGCCCTGCCCGAGACGCGTCCCGAGCCGAAGCAGGGCCTCGCGCTGCTCGGGCGTCTCGATACCCTCGGCGACGGCCTCGAGACCGAGGGTCGAGCAGAGGTTGAGGATCGAGCGGACCAGCCCGCTCGCGTCCGAGGCCCCCGAACCGCCGAGGCCGACGACGAACGAGCGGTCGACCTTGAGCGCATCGACCGGGAATTGCCGGAGGTAGCTCAGCGACGAGTAGCCGGTGCCGAAATCGTCGACCGCGATCCGGACGCCAAGGGCCTTCAGGGCCTTGAGGGCCTCGATCGCCGCGCCGACGTCCTCGACCAGCACGCTCTCGGTGATCTCCAGGGTCAGCGAGCCGGCCTGGAGGCCAGTGTCGGCGAGGACCCGGGCGACGTCGGCGACCAGCGAGTCGGCCGCCAGCTGGCGGCCGGACAGGTTGACGCTGATCGAGAGGCCGGGAAGGTCGAGCGCGGGCTGCCAGGCGCGGCTCTGGCGGCACGCTGCCTCGAGGATCCAGCGTCCGAGATCGAGGATTCGACCGCTCTCCTCGGCCAGCGGGATGAACTCGAGCGGCGGAATCGGGCCGCGCGTCGGGTGGGTCCAGCGGCCGAGCGCCTCGGCCCCCACGATTCGCCGGGTCGCGAGGTCCACGATCGGCTGGTAGGCGACGTGCAGCTCACCCCGCTCGATCGCGCCCCGCAGGTCGGCCTTGAGCTCCATCCGGGCGACGGTCGAGTCGTACAGCTGGGCCTCGTAGGTCAACTGCTGCCCGCCGCCGCCGGCCTTCGCGGCATACATCGCGATGTCGGCCCGGCGCAGCAGCTCGTCGCCGTCCTCGCGGGCCCGGGTCTGGACGGCGATGCCGATGCTGGCCCGAACCTCGACTTCGGTCCCGCCGACCACGAACGCCGGTTCGAGCGCCTCGAGCAGGCGGCCGGCGGCCCGGCCAGCCGCGCTCGAATCGGTCTCCTCGACGATGACCGCGAACTCGTCGCCGCCCAGCCGGGCGACCGTGTCCGAGGCCCGGGTCGACGTTCGAAGGCGCTCGGCGACGGCGACCAGCAGGCGGTCGCCCTCGACGTGCCCGAAGCGATCGTTGACGGCCTTGAAGTCGTCGAGGTCGAGGTAGAGCACGGCCGTCGTTCGACCGCCCCGAGCCGCCCGGGCGAGGGCGTGGCCGAGGCGATCCCGGAACAGCGAGCGGTTGGCCAGGCCCGTCAGGACGTCGTGGAACGCCTGGCGGCGGAGCTCCTCCTCGAGGGCCTTGCGCTCCGTGATGTCGCGGTAGTTGATGACGACCCCGCTTACAGCCGGGTCGTCGAGCAGGTTCTTGGCCAGCCCCTCGATCGTTCGCCACGTCCCGTCGGCGTGGCGGATCCGGAACTCCACCTGCGCCTCGGCGCCGGCCGTAGAGGTCACGTCGGCCAGCCGTCCCTCCAGCGTGCCGCGATCCTCGGGGTGGACGTCGACGATGAACGCCCGATCGAGCGCGGCCTTGGGGTCGCGGCCGAGGATCCGGGCGAGGGCCGGGCTGGCGTACCGGACGAGGCCGTCCTCGCCGAGCACGATGACCCCGTCCGACGCGTTCTGCACGAGCGAGCGGAACCGCTCCTCGCTGCGCTGCAGGTCGACCAGGAGCAGCCGCTCGGTCGTGGCCTGCTCCTCGAGGCGCCGGTTCTGGCGGGCCAGGACGCGCGACGCGCCGCCGAACGCGAGCCAGATCAGGAGGGCCAGGATCGTCGAGGCGATGACCGCCACGACGAACACTGCCGAGCGGGTCCCGGCGATCCGCTCCTCGATGAGGCGGGCGTCCTGCAGGACGTGGTAGACGCCGATGGGGTTGCCGTCGACCATCCCCCGGATCGGGACGAACAGCTCGAGATAGCTGCCTTGCAGCCCGCCGAGCTCCTCGCCGCTCACGTAGCGGGCGACCCCGTCGCCGGCGAAGGCGCTCGCCAGGAACGGCCCGATGGAGTACCGATGGCCGCGGAGCTCGGCCTCGTTCGAGTAGACGACCCGGCCGTCACGGGACCAGACGCTGATCCGGCGGATGTCGCCGGACTGGGTGAGGCGCTCGAGCTCGTCATCGAGCGCGGCGGTCGGCCCGGCCCCGAGGTCCAGGCTGCCCTCGTCGAGCGAGGGGTCGACGTAGCCCCGGACGATCGCCGCGATCCCGTGGACGGCGGCGTCGCTCGCGCTGCGGCGAAGCTCGTCGGCGACGGCCGAGGACACCACGACGGCCATCGCCACGATGACCGCCACCGCGGGCGCGATGACGATGCCCCGAAGGCCGGGCCGCGGCAGCGGCACGGCGCCCAGGCGTGGGACGCGAGGCAGGCTGAGACGCGCGGGCATGGTGCTGGCGGGCACCGTAGGCACTCCGATGGGCCTTCGCCATGGCGCGTTGGTACTGTCCTGCAAGGCCCCGCCACCTGGAGCGCGGTAGAATGTGGCGGAACTGAAGACCGCCTCCGGGGAGCGCAAACGCGCTGAGAGTGCGGGGGCCGCAAGGCCTCCCAGACCCGCGGAACCTGATCCGGTTCGTACCGGCGAAGGAAGCAGGCCATGGCTCATCGCGCCGTCCAGCCCGGGGCGGCGTACTCGTCCGTGGAGGTCTTCCAATGACAACGCTCGATCGGGTCCGCGTTCCACCGACGGCACCGCCATCCGCGGCCCCGCCCTCGGCGGCCTGGCGCACTCGCGACATCGTCGTCACGGCGGTCATCGGCGTCGCGTTCGGGGTCGTCTTCTGGGCCTGGGGCCTCGCCTGGGGTGCGTTCGAACCGCTCAACCTCGTCGTCCCGGTCCTGCGCGACTCGCTGTACGCGGTGTGGCTGGTGCCGGCCGTCCTCGCGCCGCTGATCGTCCGCCGCCCCGGTGCGGCACTGTTCGCCGAGATGGGCGCCGCCGGGGTTTCCGCACTGCTCGGTAGCCAGTGGGGCGTCGATACGCTCCTGTCGGGCTTCGTCCAGGGTGCCGCAGCCGAGCTCGTGTTCGCGTTCACGCTGTACCAGGTCTGGTCGCTGCCGGTCTTGTCCGTGGCCGCCGTCGCGAGCGCCGCGGCAGCCTGGATCCACGACTGGGTCCTGTACTACCCCGACTTCGCCATCGAGCTGCAGATCCTGCGCGGCGTGCTGATGGCGATCTCGGCGCTGGTGTTCGTGGCCGGCGGCTCGGTACTGCTGGTCCGGGCGCTCCGCCGGGCCGGCGTCCTCGAGGGGTTCCCGGCCTGACGGCGCCGCCGTCGGGTCGCGATTCGGCAGCCTTCGTGCCGACTGCCTCGCCGCCGCTGCCGATCAGCGCAGACGACGCTGCCTTCCGATACGCCGACGGGGAACGAGCGGCGTTCCGGGACGTGACGTTCGAGCTGGGCCCGGGCGAGGTCCTGCTGGTCGTCGGGCCGTCCGGTTCGGGCAAGAGCACCCTAGCCCGGGCGATCGCCGGCCTCGTCCCGGGCGACTTCCCGGGCGAATGGCACGGCTCGCTGCGGGTCGGCGAGACCGAGATCGGCGGCGGCGCCGATCGGGCGGGCGATTCAGGATCCGCCCCGCCCGGCCTCGTGCCGGTCGGGGTCGTGTTCCAGGATCCCGCCAGCCAGATCGTCATGGACCGTGTCGCCGACGACGTGGCCTTCGGGCTGGAGAACCGGCACTGGTCCCGGGCCGACATGCTGCGGCGTGTCCCGGAGGCGCTTGCGGCCGCGGGGCTCACGGGTTTCGAGGAGCGTCGGACGAACGAGCTCTCTGGCGGCGAGCAGCAGCGTCTCGCCATCGCCGGGGCCCTGGCGCCCGACCCGGGGGTCCTCGTTCTCGACGAGCCGACCGCCAATCTCGACCCCGACGGCGCACGACTGGTGTTCGAGCGGCTGGCCGCGCTTCGAGCCCGACACCGCTGCACGATCGTCCTCATCGAGCACCGGGTCGATCTCGCCTGGCCGCTGGCCGACGCCGTCCTCGCCCTCGATCACGACGGCAGCCCGATCGACGTCGGGCCGCCCGCTGACGTGCTGACGCGGTCAGGGGGCCGGATGGCCGGCGCCGGCATCTGGCTTCCCGAGGGGCAGGAGGCAACCATCGAGCGGCCCTCAGACCGGCGACCCCCCGTGACCGTGCCCCCGACGCTGGTCGAGATCGCGTCGGAGCCCGCCCCCGCGGTGGAGATCGCGTCGCTGCTGGACGTCCGCTTCGGGTTCGATCCGGCGCCCCCCGTCGTGCGAGGCGTCAACCTGACGCTCGTGCCCGGCGACCGGGTGGCGCTCGTCGGCCCCAACGGCAGCGGCAAGACGACGCTGCTGCGGCTGGCACTCGGGCTGCTGCGGCCATCGGCCGGCGTCGTCCGCCTGGGTGGCCGCGACCCGGGACGAAATCGTGGATCCGACCTGGCCAGGCTCGCCGGCTACGTCGTCCAGGATCCCGAGCTCGGCTTCATCGCCGACACCGTGACCGAGGAGATCGAGGCGGGCCTTGACGCCGCCGCGGCCGCCCATGCGCGGGAGCTGGCGGAACGGCTCGGGTTGCCACTCGAGCACTTCGGGGACCGGAGCCCGTACCGGCTCTCGGGCGGCGAGCAGCGACGCCGCGGTCTCGTCACGGCCCTCGCCCGGCGGCCGCTGCTTCTCGCGCTCGATGAGCCGACGTACGGCCAGGACCGCCGCGGTCACGAGGCCCTGGTTGCCGCGCTGGACGAGCTCGTGGAGCAGGGGAGCGCGCTCCTGGCGGCGACCCATGACGAGCGATTCGTTCGCCAGGCGACGCACCGCCGGGTGGAGCTTGCCGAGGGCTGGATCGTCGCCGAGGAAGCCGTCGCGCCGGCTCCCGCGGCATGACCATGTCGTACCTCGCTCCCGCGATTGCCCACGAGCAGCGCGACAGCCTGCTCGGTCGAACGAGCCCGCTGGTCAAGCTGGCCATCGCCGTCCTGTGGCTGCTCGGCCTCGGGCTGACCGTCCATCCCGGGCCGCCGCTGGTGCTCATCGTGGTGACGCTCATCGCGGGCATCGAGCTCGGGCGGATCCCCCTGCCGCGGCTGGCCGCGCGCCTCGTACCCCTCGCGCTCGCCGCGGCCGGCATCGCCGTCACCAACCTCGTCTTCTCCGGCCAGAATGCCGATCCGGCCGCGACCGAGCTGACCCGGATCGGACCGCTGCGGATCACCGAGGAGGCGGTCGCTGCGGCGTTCGGCATCGGGGCCCGGATCGGGGCGATCGTAGCCGTCGGGGCGGTGTTCGCCCTGACGACGGATCCGACCCGGCTCGTCGACGCCCTCGTCCAACAGGGCCGAATCTCGCCGCGCTTCGCCTACGGCGCCCTGGCCGCCTATCAGGCCGTGCCGCGCCTCGCCGACGACCTCGCCACGCTGCGGGCGGCGCGCCGTCTCCGTGGACTCCGCGAGTGGCACCCGCGAATCCTCGTCGGCCTGCTCGTGCGGGCCATCCGCCGAGCCGATCAGCTCGCGATCGCCATGGACGCCCGCGGCTTCGGGAGCCCGGACCTCGGCGCCCGGACGACCTTCCGGCCGCTGCACTGGTCGATCCTCGACGCCGTCGTGCTCCTCACGGGGGTGGTTCTCATCGTGGTGCTGCTCCTCGCGACCCGTTGACGAGCAGCGCCACCAGCTCGTCGAGAGCCTCGACCACGACGCTCGCGCCGGCCGCCTCCAGCTCGGAGCGACCGACGGCCGACCCGGCGATAACCGCCACGCCGGGCATGCCGGCGCTCACGGCCGCACGCATGTCCCACGTCGAGTCGCCGACGTACCAGCAGCGATCGCGCTCGGCGCCGAGGCGGTCGGCCGACAGCCACAGCAGGTCGGGCGCCGGCTTGGCATGCTCGACGTGCCCACCGTCGACGATGAGCGGCTCGCCCGGCAACGCGAGCGCCTCGACCGAGCCGGCCACCTGCTCGGGCCGGCTGGAGGTCGCGATCGCCCAGGGGACGCCATGCTCGTCGAGCGTTCGAACGAGAGCTCCGACGCCCGGCAGCGGCCGGGGCGCCCGGTTTCGACGGTCGAAGGCCGCCCCCGCCAGCCGGTCGATCTCCTCCGCTCGAGCCTCGTCGATCGGCCGCCCGGCGGCCTCCGCGACCTCGCGCGCGAGCCGCTTGCCATCCATGCCGATCATCGGGGCCACCTCCCGGCGCGAGGGGGGGTAGCCGGCCTCGGCGAGGGCTTCGAGCCAGCCCTCGATCCGAGCCTCGACGGTGTCGACGAGGGTTCCATCGAGGTCGAAGATGACGCCGCTCGGGGACGGCAGATTGGGCGTCATGAGCGAATCATCGCGGCTGGCCCGAAATCGCGCCAAGGCGCAGAATGAGGGCCGCAATCCTGCGAAATTCGCGGCTGGAGGAGCGATTCTCCGCTGGAGGAGCCGTTCTCCGCCGACCGCGCGGGCCGAAGTCGACCGGGAGGTATTCCAGTGACCGAGCTGATGGAGAAGGTCAGGACCTACCAGCAGTTCATCGGCGGCGAGTTCGTCGATGCCACGAGCGGCGAGACGCTCGAGGTCGAGAACCCGGCCACCGGCCAGGTCATCGCTCGCGTCCCCAAGAGCGGCGCCGAGGACGTCGATCGGGCCGCCAACGCGGCGGCGAAGGCCTTCGAGTCGTGGTCCCAGACGACGCCCCAGGAGCGCAGCCTGGCCCTGCTCAAGCTCGCCGATTCGATCGAATCCCGTGCCGAGGAGCTGGGTCGCCTCGAGGCCGCCCACACCGGCAAGCCGACCCCGATCGCGATCGACGAGATGGCCGTCGTGGTCGACCTGTTCCGCTTCTTCGCCGGCGCCTGCCGGCAGCTCGAGGGCGTGGCGGCGACCGAGTACCTCGCCGGTCACACCTCGTTCATCCGGCGTGACCCGGTCGGGCCCGTGGCGAGCATCGCGCCGTGGAACTACCCCCTCTACATGGCCGCCTGGAAGCTCGGTCCCGCGCTCGCGACCGGCAACACGGTCGTGCTCAAGCCGTCGGCTCGCACGCCGCTCACGGCGCTCACCTTCGCCGAGCTCGCCGCCGAGCATTTCCCGGCCGGCGTCGTGAACGTCCTGTCGGGCGCGGGCTCCGAAATGGGTGATCAGCTGGTGACGCACCCGAAGATCCGGATGGTCTCGATCACCGGCGACACGGTCACCGGCAAGCGAGTCGCGAAGCTCGCCGCCGACACCCTCAAGCGCCTCCACCTGGAGCTCGGCGGCAAGTGCCCGGTCATCATCTTCGACGACGCCGACCTGGACCTCGCGGCCGAGACGATCCGGATGGGCGGCTACTGGAACAGCGGCCAGGACTGCACGGCTGCCACGCGGGTCATCGCCGGCCCCGCCGTCTACGACGCCTTCGTGACCAAGCTCGCCGACCAGGTCAAGGCCATCAAATGGGGCGACCCGAGCGAGTCGGACGACCTCGAGATGGGCTCGCTGATCGCCCAGGCCCAGGCCGACAAGGTCGAGGCGATGGTCGAGCGGGCTCGAGGTCAGTCAGGCGTGGAGATCGTGGTCGGCGGCGCGCGTCCGAAGCGCGCTGGTGCGTACTACGAGCCCACGCTCATCGCCAACCCGGCCCAGGACAGCGAGATCATCCAGGACGAGGTCTTCGGGCCGGTCGTGACCGTGCAGCGGTTCGCCGACGAGGAGACCGCGGTCAGGTGGGCCAACGATGTCCGGTACGGCCTCGCCTCGGCGCTGTTCACCGGCAGCATCGGCCGGGCGATGCGGGTCTCCAAGGCCCTCGAGTTCGGCACGGTCTGGATCAACGAGCACTTCACCCTGACCTCTGAGACGCCGCATGGTGGCGTCAAGGAGTCCGGCTGGGGCAAGGACGGCTCGAAGTACGCGATCGAGGACTACACGACCGTCAAGCACGTGATGATCAACTCCGGCGTCTGACGGGCACGGGACCGCAGCGGGCGGCGGCTGGCCGCGCCCCCTCCGCGCCGGTCGCGGCCCTCCGCGCGCCCTGCGCGCCGCCCTCCGCGCGCGCTGCGCGCCGCCCTCCGCGCGCGCTGCG
>VEOW01000099.1 GCA_012026785.1 Chloroflexota bacterium
CGAAGCCGTTGGCCGGCCGGCGGGGGTCGCGACGTGACCGCGCCCGTCGGTGCGCCTCCGGTCGCAACCACCGTCACCGTCGTCTGCGCCGGGTGCCGAGCGGTCGCGCCGGACGCGGACGCCTTCCCGGCGCGGTGCGCCCACGCACTTCCCGGTGACGATGTCGACCACGTCATGACCCGCCACGTGGACCTCCTCGGCGTGCGCCTCGTGGCGAGCGACGACCCGAACCCGTTCGTCCGCTACCGCCAGCTCTTCCGCGGATGGCACCTCGCTCGCGCGGCCGGCTGGTCGGACGACCGGTACGTCGGCCTCGTGCGGCGGATCGACGATGCCATCGCGGCCGTCGACGGGCACGGCTTCCGAGTCACGCCGACGGTCCGGGCGGACGCGCTGAGCACCGAGCTCGGCTTCGACGTCAGCGCCGGGGTCTGGATCAAGGACGAGACGGGGGGCGTCGCCGGCTCGCACAAGGCGCGTCACCTCATGGGCATCCTGCTCGAGGTCCTGGTCGCCGAAGAGCGCGCGCCGTCGCTCGCGGGACGGCCGTTCGCGATCGCGAGCTGTGGCAACGCCGCACTCGCCGCTGCGGTCGTCGCGCGAGCTGCCGGCCGCCGGATCGAGGTGTTCGTCCCAACTGACGCCGATTCGGCGGTCCTCGACCGGCTCACAGGCCTCGGGGCCGTCATCGAGTCGGTGGCCCGGCACCCCGGCGAGAGCGGCGATCCTACCGTCGCTCGTCTCCGCACCGCCGTGGCCGCCGGGGCGATCCCGTTCACCTGCCAGGGACCGGAGAACGGCCTGGCCATCGAGGGCGGCCAGACCCTCGGCTACGAGCTCGCCGAGGCCATCGGCGGGGTCGGCGTCAGGCTCGATCGCGTCGTCGTCCAGGTCGGCGGCGGGGCGCTCGCCTCGGCGGTTTCAGCGGGCCTGGCCGAGGCCCGGGCCCTCGGCGCCATCGCGGCGCTGCCCCGCCTCGACACCGTGCAGACCCCGGTGGCTGGCCGCTTCGCCGGGCCTACGAGCGCCTCGCCGACGAGCTGCGCCGGCGTGGCGCCGACCCATGCCGGCCGCTCGACCTTTCGCACGCCGCGGTCCGGACCGTCCTCGAGGATGCCGCGCATCATCGCTCCCGCTACATGTGGCCGTGGGACCCCGCCCCGAGGAGCATTGCCTACGGGATCCTGGACGACGAGACCTACGACTGGCTGGCAGTCATCCGGGCGATGCTGGCCACCGGCGGCCAGCCGCTCCTGGTCGACGATCGCCAGCTCACGCGCGCCGCCTCGCTGGCGTGCGATCGGATCGGCATCCCCGCCGACGAGACGGGGGCCGCCGGCCAGGCCGGCGTCCTCGAGCTCCATCGGCGCGGTGAGCTTCGGTCCACAGACCGGCTCGCGGTCCTGTTGACCGGCAGCCACCGCCACCACGAATCGAACGCGTCCCTGCCGCATCCACCAGATCGGAGGAGACGATGAGGAGCTTTCTCGGCCGCGACATCCTGACCCTGCGGGACTTCAGTCGCGAAGAGTTCTTCCGGGTCTTCGAGGTCGCCAACGACCTGCGCAGGTACGCGGTCAACCGGCGCAACACGGATCTGCTGAAGAACAAGACGCTGCTGACCGCGTTCTATCAGCCGTCGACGCGGACGCGCCTGTCGACCGAGGCGGCGATGCACCGCCTGGGAGGCGCCGTGCTCGGATTCTCGGACGCCAAGATGACCCGCGCCGGCGACTTCTACCAGGAATCCATCAAGGACACCGTCCTGATGCTCGAGTCGTACGGCGACGTCATCGCCATGCGCCACTTCCAGGAGGGCGCGCCGGCCGAGGCGGCCAAGTGGGCCAGCGTGCCGGTCATCAACTGCGGCGACGGCTGGGGCCAGCATCCGACGCAGGTGCTGACCGACCTCTACACGATCCTGCTGGAGCGCGGGACGCTCGATGGGCTGACGTACCTGCTCATCGGCGACATGCGGATGCGGACGATGCACTCGATCCTGCATGCGCTGTCCCAGTTCGACGCCGAGGCGATCGTCATCTCGCCCCCCGACATGGCCCTCAAGCCCGAGTTCAAGGCCGAGCTGGACGGGATGGGCACCGTGTACCGCGAGGCGCCCGACGTGCGGGAGGTGATCGGCGAGGCCGACGTCATCTATCTCGAGCCGGTGGTGCAGGCGGACTACACCCAGTCGCGGGTCGAGCGTGGGACCGAGGTCGGCCGGACGCCGCCCGAGCTCCAGGTCACCGGCGAGCTGCTGCGGACCCGGGCCAGGCGCTCGTCGATCGTCCTCCACTCGCTGCCCCGCATGGACGAGCTGCTGCCCGACGTCGACGAGACCCGTCACCAGCGCTACTGGGTCGAGGCGTCCAACGGCGTGTCGCTGCGGATGGCGCTGCTTGCGCTCGTCCTCGGCGCGGCCGAGTAGGTGAACGCCCGATGCAGACGAACCTCCGCGGCCGAGACCTGATCAACCTCCAGGAGTGGACGAGGGAGGAGATCGACACCATTCTCGACGTGGCGCTCCAGCTGAAGCGCGAGCGGGCGCTCGGCATCGCCCACCCGCTCCTGCGGGACAAGGTCCTGGCGATGCTGTTCTTCTTCTCCTCGACCCGGACCCGCGCCTCGTTCGAAGCCGGCATGGCCCAGCTCGGCGGGCATGCCCAGTTCATCGAGAGCCGGACGACCCAGATCGCCCACGGCGACACGGCGAAGGAGATCGGCGAGATCCTCGGCCGATACAACGACGGGATCGCGATCCGCAACGTCGACTGGGGCGTCGGCAACCGCTACATCCGAGAGGTCGCGGCCGCGAGTCGCGTCCCGGTCCTGAACATGCAGTGCGATCTCTTCCATCCCCATCAGTCGCCCGGCCGATCTCCTGACGATCATCGAGAAGAAGGGCGAGCCGCGCCGCCTGACGATCGCCATCAGCTGGGCCTACGCGGCGAGCTACCAGAAGCCGATCAGCGTCCCGATCGACCTGTCATTGCTAACGACCCGCTATGGGATGCACGTCCGGCTCGTCCATCCGCCCGAGTACCGACTGCCGCAGGAGCACCTCGACCAGGCCGCCGAGAATGCCCGCCGCAGTGGCGGGACGTTCGAGCTCCTGGACGACTTCGAGGCCGGCATGACCGGCGCCGATGTCGTCTACGCCAAGAGCTGGGGCGCCCTGCTGACGGCGAGCACCGAGGAGGAGGGCGCGGCCATCGGTCGCCGCTACACCGACTGGATCACCGACGAGCGGCGAATCGGGCTGGCAACCGAGGATGCGATCTACATGCACCCGCTCCCGGCCGACCGAAACGTGGAGGTCGCTGACGGCGTGATCGATGGGCCGCACTCGGTCGTCTATGACGAGGCCGAGAACCGGCTCCACGTCCAGAAGGCGGTCATGGCCCTGACGATGGGCTGACGAACGGGCTGCGCAGCCTCACCGGCACGCGCGCTGGAGGCTGAATCCCGGCTCCGCGCTCGCAAAGACCGGCCGTGCGCGCGAGGCGAGCGGGAGCGTAACCTTGAGGCCGATGCAAGGCCGGAACGCCCTTCTGTTACGAACTTGACTGTGCGTCCCGCTCCGGCGTGGCACCATCCGGCGCCGTGAGCCAGCCCAACGAGGAGCTGGTCGCACCGTCCCCATCGGGCTCGACGACCGACGCGAGCGCCGTCGGCGGCGCGGTCGCGACCCTTGAGCCCCCCGAGCCCACGACACCCGCCGCCACCGAGGCCAGCCCGCCGGAGGTCCCGTCGCGCCCGTCTCCGAAGCGGGACCGCCTCGAGATCCTCATTCCCGCGCTCCTGGCCGCGCTCGGCCTGGCCGCGGCGCTCATCGCCTGGCGCGCCAGCGTTGCATCGAACGCCGCCGGCGAGGCTTCGGGCGCGGGCCTGGCCGCGGCCCGCCAGCGGGCCATCAGCTCGATCATCGGTGAGGGCATCACCGCCAGGACCATCGAGGCCTATCTCGACTACGAGCGAGCGCGACGCCAGGCCGAGATGCTCGCCTCCGAGGGCTTCGATCCCGAGGCCCAGCTGGCCCGAATGGAGGCCACCAGCCACTGGTTCCTCGTCCGGCCCGAGTATCTCGACCGGGCCGGGGCCTTCCAGCCCGACCGCCAGCGGGCGGCGCTGCTCGCCGCCGACGAGGCTCGGGTCGACATCAATCCCGATTCGCACTTCGAGGCCGCCGAGATCGAACAGGCGCGGATCAGGGCGCTGCTCATGGCCGGCATCGTGCTCGCCCTGGCGTTGCCGTTCCTGACGCTTGCGGAGATCACGCGGGGCCGGCCGCGGGTCGGCGGGACTGTCGCCGGTGCTGCGATCTTCAGCGTGGGCATCGTCCTCGCAGCGGCGGCCTGGGTGTGACGCGCCGCCTCATCGATCGGATCCGCCCGCACGTCCGCGAGGAGGATCTCGGCAAGGCCGCATCTGCGATGGCCCTCGCCTTGCTGACCGTGCTCGCTGCGGCCGTCGCCGGTCTGCAAGGCCAGGCATCGCTGGAAGCGCAGCGGGCCGGCCAGATCGCCGAGCAGATCGCGTTCGAGGCGGCCGGTCGCGACACGACCGCCGTGATCCAGATCGGCGCCGCGTATGGCACGTATCGCCGCTGGTACGAGGAGCTCGAGCGGGCTGCCTGGGCCTCGTACGAGCGGCTCCGGGCGACGGCCCCTGATGAGCAGCAGCTCCTCGATACCTTCCAACGGGCCGGCAACGAGATCTCAGCCTGGGTCCAGGGCCAGAGCCCGCTCCTCCAGCCGCCCTACTACGACGCCGCCACCAGGGTGAGCGATTTCGCGGCCTACGAGGCGGACGCGATGGTCGGTCCATCCGTCGGGGCCGCCGAGCGGCGAGCGAACGAGCTGGCGGTCGCGAGTGCCTGGGGCGGCAAGGCCGCGGAGTACGTCACGATCCTCACGGTCATTGCCGTCGGCCTGTTCTTCGTCGGCCTGTCATCGACGGTCCGCGCGGGGCGCCGATTCCTTGGCGTCGCGGGGGTCTCGTTCGGGGTCGCCGCCGCCGCCTGGACGATTGCCGTCACTGCCCAGCCGATCCATCGTCTACCGGACTCGGCCATCGAACACTACGTCGCGGCCCAGGTTCGGCTGGCCCAGGCCCCGGACCTTGGCGGCGGCAGCCCAACCGACGAGGTCGGCCTCGGGCCTTACGACGCGGCCCTGGCGGAGGTCGACGAGGCCTTGCGCCAGGACCCGGACTACGTGATGGCCTACCAGCTTCGCGCGGGCATCAAGGTCCACTACGCCAGCGAGCTGATCATCTCGGGCGTCACGGCGACCGTCGACACCGGGACGCTCCTTCGGGATGGGATGGCCGACTACCGGCGCTATCTCGAAAGCCGGCCGGACGACTACGCGGCCTGGTGGAATCTCGGCTGGGCCGCCTATCTCGTGGAGGACTACCGCGACTCGACGGCCGCGACGAGCCGGGCGCTCGAGCTGGCGCCGACCCAGTTCACCCTGTATCTGAACCGGGCCCTCGCCTGGATCGGCCTCGGCGATCGCGCCGCCGCGACGGCCGACGTCGACCGGGCGCTGGCCCTCGCAGCCGCCGACACGAGTGACACGGCGAACTGGTATCTCGGCCAGAGCGACCTCGACATCGGGCGGTTCGCAGAGCTCCGGCCAGCCGTTGCCGACTTCCTGCGGGAGACGCAGCTGCGCCTGCGCGAGGCACAGGTCGCGCTGCGGGCCCTGGGCGACCCATCGCCCAATGCTGACGCCCCCGAGTTCGCGTCGGTCGACGTCCACCCGATCGAGATCGGCCACTACGCGGGTGGCCGAATCACCGAGGGCGCCGCGATGGCCGACGGCGACCATCTCGCCACGACGGACGCGGTCGGGATCCGCGTCCGGGCCACCGGCCAGGGGATCGTCGGACGGAACATCTCGGCTCGAATCTGGATCAACGGCCTGCCCCGCCCCGAATTCGTCACCGACGTGGTGGCGGACGAGGCGACGACCGTGGTCGACCTCGTCTCGCCGTATGGCCGCGCCGGGTTCGACCTCGATCCGGGGGACTACGAGCTCGAGCGCTACGTCGACGGCAGCCGGCGCTTCGAATTCGACTTTGTCGTCGACCCGCCACCCAGCGAGCCCGGTATCTCCCGGACGGCCTCGGAGGTCGTCGCCGAGCTCGCTGCGAATGGATTCGGTTGCCCGGCCGGCGAGTCGAACGGCAATGGCGGGGAGACGACATGCAGCTGGACCAACACCGTCCGATCGTTCTGGGTTCTGGTCCGTTGGGACGCCGCGGACCGGATCACCTACGTGGCCGTCACGGCCAGCACGACCGACCCGAACGACGCCATCGCCGAGGTCGGCCCCCTGCTGTTCGACTACACCGTCCGGCTGCTGTACCCAAGCGACCTTGTCGGGCGAATCTTCGCCTGGATCGATGCCCAGGGCGAAGCGGTCAACGACTTCGAGATCGCTGGAACGACGCTTCGAGTGTTCGGGGCAAGCACCACCGATCGCAGCCTGGACATCACCGCGCTGTGGCCATGAGGACAGGAGGGAGGGACCGATGACCGAGGAGACCACGCCGCCACCACCGCCTCCGCCGGTAGCCGTACCGGCACCGCCGCCGGCTCCCGCGTCGGCGCCCGCCTCGGCGGTTGCCCAGCAAGTCGCCGCCGGCTCGCGACGCGTGTGGGGTGGGTTGGATCCAACGACACGCCGGCCGACCCTCGCCGTTGCCATCCTCATCGCCGGTCTGTTCTTCGGCAGCCAGGTCCTCAATGAGGCCATCCCGGCCAACGCCGGCGGCTTCGACGGGGGTCCTGGGACGCTGGTCTCGATCGGCCCCAACAGCCAGATCACGCCGCTGGCTGGCTGGACCGCCGGTCGGCTGGAGGGCGGCGGACTCCGCCTCGAGAAGGGCTACGTCGCCGTCGACCTCTTCGCGCCGTCGGCCAGCGGCACGGCCGCGGACCTGGCGCGCAGCTATGTCAACGACGTCCTCCGGCCGTCCGCTGAGCAGCTGACGGCGACCGATCCGCAGGTCGCCTCCGGGGAGGCGGGCAGCGCGGCCCGGCTCCAGTACGCGGGCATCTTCAGCGGCGCCAACGGGACGATCGAGGGTGAGGTCACGGTCTTCGTGGCCAGCGGCGGTGCCGTCGTGGCCGACGCCTGGTCGCCGCAGGGCGGCCTCGCTCCCCTGCTCGACGAGGTCCACCTGATGCTGAACACGATCGAGGTTGGGTCATGACGCAGTCGCCAACCCCGGCCGCGGCGGCCGCGGCGCCCCCGCTGGTTGCCGCCCCACCGGTTGACTGGACCGAGCAGGTCTCGCTGTTCCAGCCGCGCCAGGCGGCCTTCTGGCTGTATGCCCTGCTCGTCGCGATCGGCGGGCTGTGGTTCCTGGAGATGCAGGCCACGTTCGCCGACCGGTCGGCCACGGCCTGGATTCTCGGGGTCGTCCTCCTGGCCCTGTACGCCGTGCCGGTCTTCCTGGTCGTCAACATGCTCGATCTGTTCGAGCGCGAGCCCCGATCGCTGCTGCTCGGCGCCTTCGTGTGGGGCGGGGTCGTGGCGACATTCCTCGCGGCGACGATCAATACCGCCTGGAGCGAGATCATCCAGAAGCTCGTCGGCGCGGAGTTCGAGCGCGAATGGGGCGCGGCACTGACGGCCCCGGTGTTCGAGGAGCTGACGAAGTTCCTCGGCGTCCTGGTGATCTTCCTGATCGCCCGCCATGAGTTCGATGACACGCTCGACGGCTTCGTCTACGGCGCCCTCGTCGGCCTCGGCTTCGCGGTCGTCGAGAACATGTACTACTTCTTCGGCCACTTCATCGGGGCCGGCGGCGGATCGGAGATCGGGGGCCTCATCGAAGGCTTCTTCGTCCGGGTCATCGTCGGCGGACCGTACACGCACGTCCTCTGGACGGCGATCAGCGGCATGGGCCTTGCCTACTTCGTCACCCGGCTCGACGTCCCGCGCGATCGGCGCCTGCTCATCGCGGTCGGGCTGTACCTCGCCGGCGTGGGACTGCACTTCCTGTGGAACTCGCCGATCCTCAACGACGCGCTCCTCCGCGGCGACCCGGGTCCGATCAACTGGCTCATCTGGGCCGCAATCAAGGGCCTGCCGTTCCTGGTCTTCGTGGCCTTCATGGTCCGGCTCGCGACCCGCCATCAGCAGCGCTGGTTCCGCGACGCCCTGGCGCCGGAGCTGGCGGCTGGGACGGTGACCGCGGAGGAGATCGAGCAGCTCGACGACCTTCGAAGCCGTCGCGCGGCCCGGAAGGCGGTGGCGTTGCGCAAGGGGCCACTCGGGGAGCGACTCATGGCCCGACTCCAGCACGCCCAGATCGCGCTCGGCGTGGCCCTGGTCGGGAAGGGCCATGGCGAGGCCGAGCGGGCCGCCGACCGAGAGCGGATCGCTGCCCTGCGAACCGAGCTGGCGGCGCTTCCGGACGTCGTCGTCCCGGTCGCCCCGGCGGTCCAGGTGACCGCCCCGGTGACCTCGCCGGCGGCGGCGGCGAGGTGGATACCCACCCACCTCGTCCCACCCGAGGGCCTGCCCTCGTGGGATCAGCCCGACCCGGCCCGGCCGGTGACCCAGCTCGCCGGAAACCTGCCGTTGGCCGTCGTCCAGCGAGTCGGTGACTGGGCCCGGGTGAGCGCGTCGAACGGCTGGAGCGGCTGGGTGGACGGCCGGCGTCTCGTCGCCATGAACGCATCGGCCGGCTGAGGCAGACAAGGAAGGATCAAGGGAGAACGGGGGGATGACATGACCTGTCGATCGTGTGGGCGGGAAACGCCCGAGGGCGCGTTCTGCACGTGGTGCGGAGCCCGCCAGGACGCCGATCCGGGAGGCCCCGCGGCGCGGCGCTTCGCCGCGTCGCCGGGCGAGACCGTGATCTCGCCCAGCGTCCTCACCACCCTGCTGCCGCACCTCGGTGGGCGGGGCGTTCGGGAGTACCGATGGGCATTCGGGGCAGGGCTCGTCCTCCTCGTCGGGCTGTACCTGCTGGGGTTCATCTCGGCGGCCCTGACCGTCGCGGCCGTGCTCGTGCCGGTCATCTACGTCATGTACCTGTACGAGGCGCGCGTCTACCGGGACGCGCCGGTCCCGGTCCTGCTCGCCACGATCGGCGGCGGGATCCTGGTGGGGATCGTCCTCACGCTCCTGGTCGACCCCCTGATCGCCGCCAATCCGATCTTCGTCGATGGCGTGCGCGGGCCGGTGATCGACGTCACGGCCCTGCTGCTGGCGACCGTGCTCGTCCCGGTGGTCCAGGAGATCGTCAAGCCGATCCCGGCCCTCGTGCTTCGAGGACGGCCCGAGTTCGGGCATTCGATCGATGGCCTGGTGTTCGGGGTCGCGGCCGGCCTCGGCTTCGTGATGGCCGAGACGGTCATCCACTACTGGCCGGCGATCTCGCGGATGCCGATCCAGCAGAACCCCGGGGCGTGGATCATCCCGCTGCTCTCGGTGGCGATCCTCGTGCCCCTCGTGAACGCAAGCGCCACGGGGCTGGTGACCGCCGCGATCTGGCGTCTCGGACGCCGTCCCGTCACCCGGCTGGCCGCCGGGGCCATCCTGGCCGCGGTCGTCGGCCATGTCGCCTTCACGCTCGGCTCGATGCTGCTCATCTCGTTCAGCCTGCACGCGATCTTCGTCGTGCTGTGGCAGGTGATCGTGATGGTCGCACTCCTGGTCGCCGTCCGGATCGTGCTCGACACGACGCTCCACGAGGAAGCGGTCGAGGAGGGCCTGCTGCAGACGACCTGCGCGAACTGCGGCGCCTCCGTCCTGGCCTCGGGCTTCTGCCCGGAGTGCGGCGTGGCGATGCCGGCGACGGCGCACATCAGCAATCCCATCGCCGCCGCCAGCGGCGACGTGGCCCCGGGGGGAGCCCGATGAAGATCTTCTGTCCGAACTGCGGATCCGAGAACGACGCCGATCACCGTTTCTGCTGGAAGTGCGGCGGCTCCCTGGCGGGACTGCCCGTCGATGGCGACGCGGAGGCCGGGGCAACCGCGCCCGAGGCAACCGCGCCCGAGGCAACCGCGCCGGAGGCAGCGGGAGCCGGGAGGGCCGAGCCCGAGGCACCGACCCCGGTGGCGGAGTCGCAGCCGCCGACCGGATCGCAATCACCGGAATCTCCGCCTCCTGCTGCCGAGCCTCCCGCCGCCGAGCCGCCCCCGGTGGTGCCGCGGCCCGAGGCGGCGCCGCCTCCGCCTGCGGCAGCGCCGCCTCCGCCTGCGGCAGCGCCGCCTCCGCCTTCGGCCGCCCCACCACCGGCCGCGGCACCCCCTCCGGCAGCGCCACCTCCCGTGGCGCCACCCGCAGCGGCGCCGGCTCCGTCGGTTGCCGCCGCCTACCGATCCCCGGCCACCCAACCGGCAGGCTCGGGGCAGCCACCCCGCTCGCGCCTCCCGATGCCCCTCCTGCTCGGTGGCGTGGCGGGGGCCGTGCTGCTGGCCGCCGGGGTCGGGGTTGCCATCGGCGCCGGCAACAGTGGCCCGTCCCCGACCCCGCCC
>VEOW01000043.1 GCA_012026785.1 Chloroflexota bacterium
ACCTCCTCGCGGCTGTAGCCCTCGATCGAGCCGGTCACGACGACGGTCTTGCCCGCCAGGGGCCCGGTCCCGGCAGCCGCCCGCGGAGCTGGCAGCACCACCTCGACGCCGGCGTCGGCCAGGTCCTCCAGCACGCCCTCCCCCGCCCCGCCCGGCGCGAACCATGCGGCGAGGGCCGCCGAGACCGTCGGCCCGACGCCCTCGATCTCCTCGAACCGCCCGGGATTCGTGGCGGCGACCTCGCGCAGGTACGTCGCCGCCCGGACGAGCCAGTCGTCGCCCGACGGCACCTCGGCGGCCAGCCAGTGGGCCAGCTCGATCGACGTCGTCCAGCCGACCTGCGGGATACCGAGCGACGCGATCAGCCGTTCGAGCGGCCGGCGCCGGGCCTTACCGATGGCGGCGTGAAGGTTCTCGGCGCTCTTGCGCCCGAACCGCTCGAGGCCTTCGAGGTCCTCGACCGACAGGCGGAAGAAGTCGCCGCGGCGCTTCACGAGCCCGGTCTGGAGCAGCTGCTCGAGCGTCTTCCAACCGGCGCCCTCGATGTCCATCCCGGCCACGAAGTTGCCGAACTCCTGGCTGACGCGGGCGGGGCAGGCGGGGTTGGGGCAGTAGTGCCGGACGGCGCCCTCGTCCCGGACGATCGCGGTCCCGCAGACGGGACACGTGGGCGGCATGTCCCAGACGCGCTCATCGCCGGTCCGCTTCTCGGGCAGCGACCGGACGACCTCGGGGATCACGTCACCGGCCTTCTGCAAGATCACGTGGTCGCCGATTCGAATGTCCTTGCGGCGGACCTCGTCGAGGTTGTGGAGGGTCGCCCGGGCGACCGTCGAGCCGGCGACCTTCGTCGGCCGCAGGTGCGCCACCGGCGTGAGGGTGCCGATCCGCCCGACGTACGGGACGATGTCCTCGAGCACGGTCTCGACCTGCTCGGGCGGATACTTGTAGGCGATCGCCCAGCGCGGGGCGCGGCTGACCATCCCGAGCCGTGCCTGCTGCTCGAACCGGTCGACCTTGACGACGACGCCGTCGGTCTCGTACGGCAGCTCGTGGCGACGCTCCTGCCACGCCTCGGTGAACTCGATGACGCCGGCGATGTCCAGCCCCGAGGCGCGATTCGGGTTGACCGTGAAGCCGAGGCGTTCCAGTCGCTCGAGCGCCTCCGACTGGGTCGCGAGGCTCGGGCTGCCGGCGGCCTCGTCCTCGATGAGCTGGTAGGACCAGGTCGCGAGCTGGCGTGACGCGGTCACGGCCGGATCCTTCTGTCGCAGCGACCCCGCCCCCGAGTTGCGCGGGTTCGCGTACAGCGGCAGGCCCTGCTCCTCGCGCTCGGCGTTGATCCGGGCGAACTCGGCCTTCGGCATGTAGACCTCGCCTCGCGCATCGAGCGAGGCCGGCTCGGTCAGTCGGTCGGGCACCGTGGAGATCGTCCGCAGGTTCGCGGTCACGTCCTCGCCGGTCAGGCCGTCGCCGCGGGTCGCGCCCTGCACGAAGCGGCCACGCTCGTAGCGCAGGGTCACCGCGAGGCCGTCGATCTTCAGCTCGGCCACGTACTGCAGGTCGGCCGCCGGCTCGGGCGCCCCCGGCAACCCGAGGCCGCGCCGGACGCGCGCATCGAACGCCCGCAGCTCATCATGGCTGAAGGCGTTGGCGAGCGACAGCATCGGCCGGCGGTGGCGGACCTCGGAGAACGTTCCGCCTGGCGCAATCCCCACGCGCTGCGTCGGTGAGTCGGGGGTGATGAGGGCCGGGAACGCGGTCTCGATCGCGACGAGCTCGCGCATGAGGGCGTCGTACTCGGCATCGCTCAGCTCGGGGGCGTCCTCGACGTAGTACTGGTGATCGGCTCGCCGGATCTGCTCGGCCAGCTCGGCGTGGCGCCGCTCGGCCGCGTCCGGCTCAAGGGACGCGACGCGATCGACCAGCCCGGTTTCGACCGGGAGGGCTTCAGCCATTCCACGATCCCGTCCGCTCGACGACAAGCTCGCGTCCGACCTCGTCGACCGAGGCGCAGCCGAGCATCGGGAGCGCCAGCTCCAGCTCGTCGCGGAGCAGCTCCACCACCTGCTCGACTCCCGCCTGGCCCGCGGCGGCGAGGGCCCAATAGAACGGCCGGCCGACGAGCACGCCGCGCGCACCGAGCGCGAGGGCGACGAGGACGTCGAGGGCCCGCCGGATTCCGCCGTCGGCCCAGACCTCGCAGCGGCCGTCGACCGCGCGGACGATCGCTTCGAGGACGTCCGGGGCCGTGACCGCCCGGTCGAGCTGACGTCCGCCGTGGTTCGAAACGACGATGGCCGCCATGCCCAGCTCGGCGGCCCGAGCCGCATCGTCCGGCGACAGGATGCCCTTCAGGATCATCGGCATCGAGCTCCAGGCGGCCATCTCCTCGATCCGGCCCCAGGTCATGCCCGAGCCGCGCTGCAGCTCCAGGCCGCCATACCGGCCGGTCTCGACCTCCACCGCGGCAGGGTCGACGTGCGGCATCGCCGGCAACGCGAAGCCCGACCGGACGTCACGCTCGCGCCGGCCCAGGACCGGCAGGTCGACGGTCACCATGAGCGCCCGATAGCCCGCCGCCTCCGCCCGCTCGACGAGCGTCCGGCTGTATTCCAGCGACCGGACGGTGTACAGCTGGAACCACCGCTCGGCGTCCGGCGCGGCCTCGGCGACCTCTTCCATCGTTCGGGAGGAGGACGTCGAGAGGATGTACGGGATGCCGGCCGCGGCGGCCCCACGGACCGCCTCGACCTCGCCGTCGGGGTGGGCCATGCCCTGGACGGCCATCGGTGCGACCGCGACGGGAATGGTCGAGCGGCGACCGAGGAAGGCGCCGGCGACATCGATCGTCCTGACGTCCCGCAGCACCCGGGGGATGAACCGGAAGCGCTGCCAGGCCGTCTCGTTCTCGACGAGCGTCACCTCGTCCCACGATCCGCCCGCGACGTAGTCGAAGGCCGGGCCGGCCATCCGCCCCCGTGCGATGGGCTCGAAGTCGGCCAGGGTGACGACGGCGTCGAGGGTCGCCGTGGTGCGATCAGCCGACGACATCAAGGGCCGCGAGCGATGCCAGGACGGTCTTGCGGCCAACCTGGGGATCACGAAAGGCCACAGTGACCTCCTCGTCGTTGCGGGTGAGCTTGGAGCTGACGACGATGCCATCGCCCCAGCGCGCGTGCCGGACGCGGTCGCCGTCGCGATAGCGTCGCTCGCCGGGGATGACCGGCCGCTCCGCGACGCTCGCGCGCTCCCGGGCTGCCGAGCCTCGCCCGTTGCCAATTCCCTGCTCCGGTTGCCGCTCGACGTCCTCGTCGTCCCAGGCCTCGCTCGCGCGGCCCCGTCGTCCAAAGCTGCCCGAGGGCGCGCCATCGGCGAACGCCTCGCGCCGTGCTGCCAGGTCGCGGGTCGGGCGGAAGCCCTCGCCGGGTCGTGGCGCCCCAGGTCGACCGCTCCCCTCGCGGAATGCCCCGCCACCGGCACGGATCGGCCGGCCAAAGCGGGTCGCGCCCCGGCCGAAGACCAGGTCCAGGTCGTCGGGCGTGTCGTAGCCGCCCTCCTCCGGACGAAGGCCGAGTCGGGGCCCGTTCATCAGCTCCCCCGGGATCTCGTGCAGGAAGCGCGACGGCTCGGCCATCCAGGCCCCGGGTGAGCGACGGGTGGCTCGACGCCACGCGTGCGACAGGTACAGGGCGTGCCGGGCGCGGGTCATGCCGACGTAGGCCAGCCGCCGCTCCTCCTCCATCGGCCCCGGATCGGGGTTGAAGCCGGATTCGGCCTCGAGCGCCCGGCCCGTCGGGAAAAGTCCTTCCTCGAGCCCCGCGATGAAGACGACGTCGAACTCGAGGCCCTTCGCCGCATGGAGCGTGATCAGCGACAGCGCGTCCGCATCCGCCTCGTAGCTGTCCTGGTCGGCGACCAGGGCCGTCTCCTCGAGTAGGCGGTCGAGGGCGTCCTCCGCCGTCAGGTCGTCGTAGCGCGTCGTGACCTCCCGCAGCTCGAGCAGGTTGGCCCAGCGCTCCTCGCCCTCCTCGGTCCCGTCGGCGAGCATCGCCCGGTAGCCCGAGCGCTCGAGGACGGCGTCCAGGAGCTCGGGCAGCGGCAGCACCCCGCCCCTCGCCCGAAGGCTCCGGACGAGAGCCACGAACTCCGCGATCGCCGCACGTGCCCGGGCCGGCAGGTCCGCGATCTCCCCTTCGGCCGCCCGCTCCAGGGCGATCCAGTACGGAACCTCTTCGCGGGCCACGAACCCACGCACCAGCGCGACGGTCTTCTCGCCGATCGCACGCGCCGGCACGTTGATGATCCGCTCGAAGCTGACCGCGTCCGCGTCCGACCGAAGCACGCGCAGGTATGCCAACGCGTCCTTGACCTCGCGCCTCGAGTAGAACCGCGTCCCGCCCACGACCTGGTACCGGATCCCGTACCGGAGGCACGCCTCCTCGATCGCTCGCGACTGGGCATTCGTCCGGTACAGGACCGCGATCTCACGGAGCGGGACCCGGCCAGCGTCGTCGGCGCGGCGGGTCAACGCCGAACCGCGCCCGCCAGTCAGCTCCTCGACGCGGCGGATGATCCATTCCGCCTCCTCCTCCTCGTTGTAGGCCTCGAAGCGCTCGATGAGCCGGCCCTTCGGGTTGTCGGTCCAGAGCTTCTTCGACGACCGTGCCAGGTTCTTTGACACAACCGCGTGGGCGGCATCGAGGATGAGCTGGGTCGAGCGGTAGTTCTGCTCGAGCTTGATGACGGCGGTGTCGGGCCAGTCGCGTTCGAAGTCGAGGATGTTTCGAATGTCGGCTCCCCGCCAGCCGTAGATCGACTGGTCGTCGTCGCCGACGACAGCGAGATTTCGATGCTTCGCGGCGAGGGCCTTGATCCACAGGTATTGCGGCCGGTTCGTGTCCTGGTACTCGTCGACGTGGAGATAGCGCCAGCGATCCTGGTAGCGCGCCAGCACCTCGGGTACCTCCTCGAACAGCCGGACGGCCTCGAGCAGCAGGTCGTCGAAGTCGAGGGCGTTGGCTCGCTTGAGTGCCGCCTGGTACAGCCGGCCCAGCCGCGCCGCCTGCACGCGGACGCCGGTCGCAAGCGTGAGCGGCGGGATGTCGGCCGGATCGAGCATCTCGTTCTTGGCGCGGCTGATCACACCCAGGATGGCGGATGGCCGGGTCTCGCCCTTCGCATCGAGGCCCTCCTCCCGCAGGATCTGCTTCATCAGCGTCTGCTGATCCTCGGTGTCGTAGATGACGAACCGGCGGTCCAGCCCGATCGCCTCGCCGTCCCGGCGCAAGACGCGGGCGCAGAGGGCGTGGAACGTGCCGGCCTGCACCTCCCGACCGGGCTCGCCGACGAGGCGGATGATCCGGTCGCGCAGCTCCCCGGCGGCTTTGTTGGTGAAGGTCACGGCGAGAATCCGCCACGGCGCGACGCCCTGGACGCCAACGAGGTACGCGATCCGGTGGGCCAGCACGCGCGTCTTGCCGGAACCGGCTCCCGCGAGGATCAACACCGGGCCCTCGGTCGTCGTGACGGCCCGCGCCTGCTCGGGATTGAGACGGCCGAGAATCTCACGCCGCCGCGAGTCGACGACCTCCGCCCGGTGGCGCTCGGCAGCCGCACGCTGTTCGGGACTCAGGCGGGCCTCGGGATCGGGGCCCTCGACGGGCGCCGTCTCGCGCAGCCAATCGGGCTCCTCGGGGGCCGCGGCGGAGGCGTCGGCGAGGTCCTCGAACCGCGTCCCCTCGATCGGCGCGTCGTCCTCGGGGGCAGCCTTGCGCCGTCGCGACGGGGTGGTGGGACTCACTCCGAGATTGTATTCGGGCCTGGTTCGCTGGCGATCATCCGGGGCCTCGGCGGCGCCACGGGAAGACTCGTGTGGTGGCGACGTCGCACCACACCAGGCCCTGCTGTGGCGGTGGCTCGTCGGCGAGACCGTTGATGTACCGAACCCACCCAACGGATGAGCCCGGGAACCGGGCCGCGAACACCTCCGGATAGCGGGCCACCAGTGCGCGATTGCGCTTGGTCGCGCGGACCACCCAGCAGCTCGCGACTCGATACGGCGTCTCGCCACCGACGACGACGCCGAAGTCCTCCGCCTCCGCGATCTTCCGGTTGGTCGAACGCGCCGCAGCCCCCACGTCGCCGAACGTGTTCCAGCACTCGAACAGGACCAGCAGCCGGCGCCGGTTGTCGCGCAGCCCCACGTCGGTCGAGCGCCACGGCTCGGCCGGTCGCGTTCGCAGCTCGAAGGAACCGGTCAATCCGCGAGCCCGGCCGAGCCGCAACACGAGCTCCTGCATGGCCAGGTGGCCCACGTCGTCTGGCTCGTCGAGCGCGTCGCGCGCGAGGGCCACCGACAGCGGTCGCTCGAGGGCCAGCCCCAGCCGCTGCCAGGTATCGAGGGTGTGACCGCCACCGCGTCCCAGCTCGATCCGGCTCTCGGCCGAGCGCGAGATGCCGGCGAGGTCGGCAAGCTGCTGTTGCGTGAGCCGGCGCCGGCGCCGGCTGGTCCGCACCTCCCCGCCGAGCCGGGCGAGTTGCTCCATGTTCGTTCGCTGCGCCTCGGCGGCGAGCTCAGCGGGCTTGATCTTTGGCATGACCAGTGCATGGTCGCCGTGAGCACTTACCTGCGGCTTACGCAGCAAGAATCCCTCCTGCTGGCGGACGCCGCCAGGCGGATGGGACTCCCCGAAGCTCGCGCCGAAGGGCATCGCATCGCGGAGTTGGCCGGCACTCCCGCCCTGGGGCCCGCTCCCGGGGACTACTGAAGCGGCCTGTGCGGGCGGCGCCCATGCAGTGGGAATCGCCGAAGCCAAGTGGCGGCCTGAGGGGGACGACGTGAGGGGGACGACCTGGGCGGAGCGGCCTGGGCGCAGCGGCCTGGGCGGAACCTGGCGGTGCCGCACGTACAGAGGAATCGAAGAGCCCGGGCCGTTGCCGGCCCGGGCTCCTCTTGGGCGCGAGAGTCAGGTGGACTAGAAGTCCATGTCGCCGCCGTGGCCGTGCCCACCGGCGCCGACCGGCTCCTTCTTCTCGGGGATGTCGGTGACGAGCGTCTCGGTCGTCAGGACCATCGCGGCGATCGAGGCGGCGTTCTGGAGGGCCGAGCGGGTCACCTTGGCGGCGTCCACGATGCCCTTCTTGAACATGTCGCCGTACTCGCCGACCAGGGCATCGAAGCCCTCACCGGCCTTCATGCCCTTGACCCGCTCCACCACGACCTCGCCGGGCTGGCCGGCGTTGTCGGCGATGTTCCGGGCCGGGGCCTCGAGGGCCTTCCGCACGATCTCGACGCCAACCTGGGCGTCACCGTTCAGCTTGACCTTGTCGAGGGCCGGGATGGCCTGCAGGAGAGTCGTGCCACCGCCGGCGACGATGCCTTCCTCGACGGCCGCGCGGGTCGTCGACAGGGCGTCCTCGATGCGGTGCTTCTTCTCCTTGAGCTCGACCTCGGTCGCGGCCCCGACCTTGATGACGGCGACGCCGCCGGCCAGCTTCGCGAGCCGCTCCTGGAGCTTCTCGCGGTCGTAGTCGGAGGTCGTCTCCTCGATCTGGGCCTTGATCTGGGTCATCCGGGCCTTGATCGCGTCGGGCGAGCCCTCGCCGTCGACGATCGTCGTGTCGTCCTTGGTGGCGACGACGCGGCGGGCCTTGCCGAAGTCCTCGGCGGTCACGGAGTCGAGCTTGCGGCCGATCTCCTCGCTGATGACGGTCCCGCCGGTCAGCGTGGCGATGTCGCGGAGCATCTCCTTGCGGCGATCGCCGAAGCCCGGAGCCTTGACGGCCAGGACCTGGATCGTGCCCTTGAGCTTGTTGACGACGAGCGTGGCAAGCGCCTCGCCATCGACGTCCTCGGCGATGATCAGGACCGGCTTGCCGAGCTGGACCGCCTTCTCGAGCGCCGGGAGCATGTCCTGGATGCTCGAGATCTTCTTGTCGGTGATGAGGATGAAGGCGTTCTCGAGAACGGCCTCCATGCGATCGGGGTTGGTCACGAAGTACGCCGAGATGTAGCCCCGGTCGAACTGCATGCCCTCGGTGTATTCCTTCTCGAGGCCGAGGCTCTGGCCCTCCTCGACGGTGATCACGCCGTCCTTGCCGACCTTGTCCATCACCTCGGCGATGATCTCGCCGACCTCGGGATCGGCCGCCGAGATGGCGGCGACGGCGCTGATCTGGTCGCGGGTCTCAACCGGCCGGGCGACCTTCTTGATCTCGTCGACGACCGCGTCGACGGCCTTCTCGATACCGCCCTTGATCTGCATCGGGTTGGCGCCCGCGGTGACGTTGCGGAGGCCCTCGCTGACCATCGCGTGGGCCAGCACGACGGCGGTCGTGGTGCCGTCGCCGGCGACGTCGTCGGTCTTGGTCGCGACCTCCTTGACGAGCTGGGCGCCCATGTTCTCGAACGGGTCCTCGAGCTCGATGTCGCGAGCGATCGTGACGCCGTCGTTGGTGATCGTCGGGGCCCCGAACTTCTTGTCCAGGACGACGTTGCGGCCCTTCGGGCCGATCGTGACGCGGACCGCGTCCGAAAGGCGATCGATGCCCTTCTTCAGCGAGCGTCGTGCGCTCTCATCGAAGCTGATCTGCTTGGCCAAGGTTCAAACCCTCCGGTTGTGCTCGTGTGTCGTGCCGTCTGTGGGGTCGAGGTCAGGCCTCGACGATCGCGAGGATGTCCTTCTGGCTGACGATCAGGAGCTCCTCGTCATCGAGCTTGAACTCGGTGCCGGCGTACTTGCCGTAGAGGACCTTCTGGCCGCCCTTGACGTCCATCGGGCCGCGCTTGCCGTCATCGAGGATGGCGCCCGGCCCAACGGCCACGACGCTGCCCTCCTGGGGCTTCTCCTTGGCGGTGTCGGGCAGGACGATCCCGCTCTTGGTCATCTCCTCGCGCGGCGTCGGCTGGACGACGCCGCGGTCGCCGAGCGGCTGGAGCTTGGTCTTGGTGGCGGTTGCCAACGTGCTTCCCTCCTGGGACGGCCACGCGCCGTCCGACTCGCGATCTTGGGCGGGGTCGAACCCGCGCTGATACCGGTGTGACGGGACTCGATCCTGCCCGGGCGGGGCTCCCTGCCGACCTCGGCGTTACCTCCAGCCGGGCGTCGGGGACCGCACGTCCACGTCGATTAGCACTCTCGATGGGAGAGTGCTAGGAAGTGTATGAAAGCCCCCTCCGTGGTGTCAACAGCTGCACCGCGTCAAACCTGCACCGCGTCACTCGCGCCCGTCCGACTTCCGCGCTCCTGCTCCTCCCAGGATCACGTGTGGCACGGCCGTCACCGCAGGCGCTCCTCTACGGAGTGGAACGAGTGATTCGTGCTCCCGGGAGGAGCCTTTCGACTGCCTGGTGCTCCTGGCGGGAGCGCCGTTGGCGGCACGTTGTCACCAGATGCTCCTGGCAGGAGCATGCCCTCGGCGAGGTCGGCGCGGATCCGTCCTCGCACCTACTCTCACCGCGTGCCGGTGCGCCTGATCTTCGAGACCCACGCCATCACGACCGATAACGAAGAGGGAATCGCGACCGGTTGGCTGCCCGGCGAGCTGTCCGAGGCCGGGCGCGGGACGGCGCGCGAGCTGGGCGAGCGGCGGCGCGACGACGGGATCGCCGTGATCTACGTGTCGGACCTGGCCCGGGCGCTCGAGACGGCCTGGCTGGCGTTCGAAGGTGCCTCGATCCCGCTGGTCGTCGATTCCCGCCTTCGCGAGTGCAACTACGGCGTCTTCAACGGCATGCCGCGCGAGCGACTGGACGCGGAGCGACTCGCCCACCTCGACGAGCCGTGGCCCGGCGGTGAGAGCTACCGCGAGGTCGTGGCACGTACCCAAGCCCTTCTCGACGACGTGGCCCGCCAGTGGGATGACTCGCGCGTCCTATGGATCGGGCACTCGGCGAATCGATGGGCGCTCGACCATCTGCTGCTCGGCGTCGATCTCGCTCAATCGATCGCCGCTCCCTTCGATTGGCAGCCGGGCTGGGAGTACGAGCTCAAGCCCTGAGTAAGCGGTCGTACGCGGCCACGAGTGACGGGCCCACCGCCTCGGGATCCTCGGAACGGCGCTCGGCCACCCAGCCGGCCGAGACCCGTACCCATTCGGGCTCGTTGCGGCTGCGGGGCGCACCGGGCGGAGCGAGGAATGGGGAGTCGGTCTCGACCAGGAGGCGGTCGTTGGGGACGAGCGGGACGACGGCCGCCGTCGACTCTTCGCCGCGCCGGAATGCCAGCCCCGAGATCGAGACCGCCAACCCCAGGTCGAGGGCCGCCCGGGCGAATTCGACCGATCCCGAGAACGAGTGCAGGACCGCCGGCGGCCGATCGCCGAAGGTGGCGACCCATGCCGCGCCGCCGACCTCCGCCCGGCGCAGCTCGTCGAGCATCGCGTCCTGGGCATCGGACGCCCCCGGCTTCGAACGGACGTGGAGGATGGCCGGCTTGACGGTCTCGAGCGCCAAGCGGAGGTTTCGGCGCAGGTTCTCGTGCTGGTCGGGGATCGGCGAGAAGACCCGGTCGTAGTCGAGTCCCGTCTCGCCGATGGCACGCACCCGGGCGTCAACGGCCCAGCCCTCGATCATGCGCCAGCCGGCGTCGTCGACCTTGGCCGCGTCGTGGGGATGGACGCCGACGGCCGCGTCGAGCCATTCGAACCGCTTTACCAGCGCGAGCGCCCGCCGCGACGACGCGACGTTCCAACCCGGCACGAGGATCCGCTCCACGCCGGCCGTCCGGGCCCGCTCCAGGACCGCTTCAACGTCGTCCTCGAATCGATCCGCGTTGAGATGGCAGTGGCTATCGACGAGCCGCACCACTCGATCGTAGCCAGCGGTGTCAGCACCGTCCGGTTAGCGCGGGATAAGCGGCCGGGCTCATCCCTCGGGCATGGCAGGAGTCAAGCTCTCGCGGCCGGATCAGGCCTCGGGCGCGGCCTGCCAGAGACCGATCTCGTTGCCCTCCGGGTCGATGATCGCGGCGTACCGGCCGTATCCGCCGCCGATGTCGGTCGGCGGCGTCAGTACGCGGCCGCCGTTGGCCTCGGCGACGCCGACGCTGTCGTCGACCGAGTCGACGGTGATGTAGACACGGACGTTGTCGCCGACGCTCTCGCCGGCCCTGCCGATGCCACCGCCGTGCCCCTCCTCGCTGCGGAAGGTCCAGTACCCGGGCTGCATCTCGCCGAACTCCCAGCCGGCGACCGCCGCATAGAACCGCTTTGCCCGCTCGACGTCCTTCGCCGGGAACTCGATGTGGGTGATCGTGCCCTTGGCCATCTGCTGTCCTCCTGTCTGCCGGCGATTCGTGCCGCCTGCCTCATCGACGATCGGGACGGCCCGGAATCGACAGCGTCACGCGCGATCGCCGCAAGATCTAGCCGGCGTAGCGGAAGCAGCCCGGCAGGTGGTCGTCGACGAGGCCGACGCTCTCCATGAAGGCATAGACGATCGTCGAACCGACGAACCGGAAGCCGCGCCGCTTGAGGTCCTTCGAGAGGGCGTCCGACTCGGGGGTCGTCGCGGCGAGATCATTCCACCTCGCCTCCCCCGGCAGCGTCCGCGCCGGGCGGGCCACGACGGTCGCGAGGTAGGCGTCGAACGACCCGAACTCGCGGACGACCTCGAGGAAGGCCCCGGCGTTGCCGATCGCGGCGTCGATCTTCGAACGGTTCCGGACGATGCCGGCGTCCGCCAAGAGCCGTTCCCGGTCCCGGTCGTCGAATGCGGCGACGACCGCCGGATCCCATCCCAGGAACGCATCCCTAAACGCCTCGCGCTTGTTGAGGATCGTCTGCCACGACAGGCCGGCCTGGAAGGCTTCCAGCATCAGCCGCTCGAAGAGCTCGACGTCACCGCTGACCGGCACGCCCCACTCCTCGTCGTGATAGGCGGTCATCGAGGCGGTGCCGGTCGCCCACCAGCAGCGGGCACGACCGTCCGTGCCGGGGACGACGGCCGGGCCGGCCAGGGCCATCAGGAGGGCGAGCCGGCGGGCGCCGCGGCCGCGGCCTCGGTCTCGAGGCGCGGGAAGAGCGGCGCCGCCGTGCCCAGGGATCCGGGAACGCCGGCGTGCCTCCCCCACTCCAGCTCCTCGAGCAGGGCCGGGCCGCCGTTGCCATCCGTGGCGTACGGGTAGGAGTACCCGAGCTGCTCGAGGACGCGGGGCGCGATCGACGGCAGGTATGGCGCGGCGGCCAGGCCGATCAGCCGGCAGGCCTCGACGAGATCGCCGAGGACGTCTCGAAGCCGGGCGGCAGCGGCCTCGTCGCCGCCGTTGGCGGCCTTGGCCAGCGCCCACGGCTGCTCGGCCTCGACGAGCCGGTTGGCGTCGCCGACGAAGCCCCACAGCGACGCGAGCGCATCGTGGAGCAAGCAGCCCTCGAGCGACCGGGCATAGGCAGGCAGCGTGACACCCCAGGTCGTCGCCAGCTCCGACGCCTCTGCCGAGCGGGCCGCCGGTCGCACGCCACCGAGATAACGCGACGCCATCGTGACCGTCCGGTTCACGAGGTTGCCGAAGTCGTTCGCGAGATCGGCGTTGTAACGCCGCACGAACGAGTCCCAGGACACCTCGGTGTCCTTGTCGAACGCCACCTCGCGCAGCGCAACGTACCGCGCCCCATCGGCCCCGAAGGCCGCGACGACGTCACCGGGATCCAGCATGTTGCCCCGGCTCTTGCTCATCCGGTCGCCGCCCGCGGCGAGGAGCCAGCCGTGGACCCAGACCTTCTTCGGTGGCTCGATGCCGGCGCTCATCAGCATCGCCGGCCAGATGATCGTGTGGAAGCGGTTGATGTCCTTGCCGATGACGTGAAGGTCGGCCGGCCACCACTTCGCGAACGCCACGGGATCGTCGGGGAAGCCGGCGCCGGTGATGTAGTTGATGAGGGCGTCGAACCAGACGTAGATGACGCCGGCGGCCGGGTCGGGCGAGCCGTCCTCGAGCGTCGCCGGCGAACCGTCATCCCGGATCGGGAACGGTATGCCCCAGTGGAAGGTTTCGCGGCTGATCGAGATGTCCTCGAGGCCCTGGCGCAGGAAGGCCAGCATCTCGTTCTTGCGGTACTCCGGCTGGACCCAGTCGGGATGGGCCTCGTAATGCGCCAGCAGCCGGTCGCGATAGGCCGACAGGCGGAAGAACCAGTTGCGCTCGGTCAGCCACTGGAGGTCGATGTTGGGGTGGTTCGGGCAGCGCATCCCGTCGGCCGTCTCGTGCAGGTCGGACGGCGCCTTGAAGCCCTCGTTGGGGCAGTACCAGCCCTCGTACTTGCCAAGGTAGACGTCGCCGTTGGCGTACGCCCTTCGAACCATCTCCTGGCTCGCCCGACGGTGGTCGGGGTCGGTCGTTCGAATGAACCGGTCGGGCGAGATCAGGAGGCCGTCCTCGGCCTCCCGGAACAGGTCAACCATCTCGTCGACGAACTCGCGGGTGTCACGGCCGAGCTCCTGGGCCCGCTGGGCGATGTTGACCGAGTGCTCGTCGGTGCCGGTCAGGAAGCGGGTGGCGTCGCCCTTCATCCGGTGCCAGCGGGCGATGACGTCCGCCCCGATGACCTCGTACAACGTGTGGAGGCCTGGCTTGTTGTTGGGATAGGCGATGGCGGTCGTCAGGTAATAGCTCGAACGGTCGGGCATGCGGTCCTCGGTCGTTGGGGTCCCCGGAAGGGGTTCGACGGGCTCGAAGGGCGGCGCGCGCCTCGGCGCGCGGATCGAAGACGGCGGCCGGGCGACCGCCGGGCTAGGCCCTCGAGTCGCTCGACCGCCCGGGCATCGCCATCAGGCTCCGCGGGCAGATCACCCGCCGATGATCGCGGCGGGCCGCCCGATCGGTCAAGCGTCGCTCAGTGGCGGAAGTGGCGGCGGGCGGTCACGAGCATCGTCGCCCCGGCGGCCTCGACGGCCGCCAGCACCTCGGCGTCGCGCATCGAGCCGCCCGGCTGGACGATCGCGGCGACGCCGGCCTCGAGCAGGATCTGCGGGCCGGCGGGGAACGGGAAGAATGCGTCGGAGGCCGCGACGGCGCCGCGCGCCGCACCCGTGTCGGCGTGGAAGCGCTCGGCCTTGGCCACCGCCTGGCGGCACGCATCCACCCGGCTGACCTGGCCCGAGCCGAGCCCGACGAGCATCCCGTCGCGGACGAGGACGATCGCGTTCGAGACGACGCCGCGGACGAGGCGCCACGCCAGGTCGAGGTCCCTCGACTCGTCCTCTGTCGCGTGGCGGCTCGTGACGGTCACCCACTCCGAGGGATCATCGGGGCCCGTGTCCGGCGCGCCAAGAAGGACCGCCCCGCCGGCCGTCCGGATCGAGCCGAGGTAGTCCACCCGGGTGGACGACGGCGGCGCGCCTCCGAGCGAGGCGTCCACCACGAGCCGGAGGTTCGGCTTGGCCGCAAAGACCTCGAGCGCCTCGGGCGTGTAGGCCGGCGCGACGACGACCTCGAGGAAGATCTCGGTCATCGCCCGGGCGACCTCCCCATCGATGGGTTGCGTAACCGCCACGCCCCCGCCGAAGGCGGCCTCCGGGTCGCCCGCCAGGGCCGCGTGCCACGCCTCGGGGAGGCTCGCCCGCTCCGCGGCGCCGCAGGGGTTGGTGTGCTTGACGATGACGCACGCGGCGCCGCGGAGGAGCCGGGCGATCGCCGCGGCGCCGGACGCATCGAGGACGTTGTTGTAGCTGAGGGCCTTGCCCTGGAGCGGCGGCTCGCCGCTCGCGAACGGCCCGTCGTCGGGCTGCGCACGGCGGTCGGTGCGCCGGTAGCGGGCGGCCGGCTGGTGCGGATTCTCGCCGTAGCGCAGCGGCTCGACCTTCTCGAGCGGCACGACGAGCGTCGGCGGGAAGGGATCCTCCGAGCGGGGCAGGCCGGCCTCGGGCGGCAGGTCCACGCCGGCCGCGTCCATTCGGCACGGCAGCTCCGCCGCGATTCGCGCGTCGTAGGCGGCGGTGTGGCGGAACGCCTCCACAGCGAGCCCGGACCGGAGACCGAGAGGAACCTCGCTCCCGGCCGCCAACGCCTCCAGGACGGCCTCGTACCGCGCGGGCGAGGTGACGATCGCCACGGAGGCGTGATTCTTCGCGGCCGCCCGGACGAGCGACGGACCGCCGATGTCGATCTCCTCGACCAGCTCGTCAAACGTGATGCCCTCGCGCTCGGCGGCAGCGGCGAACGGATAGAGGTTGACGACGACGAGCTCGAATGGCTCGATGGCGGCGGGGGCGATGGCCTCGCGGTGCTCCGGCCGCCGTCGGTCCGCCAGGATCCCGGCATGGATCCGCGGGTGGAGCGTCTTGACCCGCCCGTCGAGCATCTCCGGAAAGCCTGTGACCGCCGCGACGTCCGTGACCGGAAGACCGGCCTCGCGGAGCGCTCGAGCCGTCCCACCGGTCGAGACGAGCTCGAAGCCCAGGCCGACGAGCCCCCGTCCGAATTCGACCAGGCCGCGCTTGTCGCTGCCCGATAGCAGCGCCCGGCGAGGTCGGGGCATCCGTTCGTCGGCGCGCCGGACGTCAAGGCCCACCCGGCGCCCGTCGGCGGTCACCGCCCCTGCCAGCAGCAGGGCGACCGCCCGCGGCAGCAACCGGTGCTCGACCGCCTTGATCCGCGCATGGAGCGAGGCCTCGTCATCACCGGCCAGAACCGGCACGGCCTCCTGGACCACGATCGGGCCGCCATCGAGCGTCTCGTCGACGAGGTGGACCGTGCAGCCGCTGACGGCCACGCCGTGGGCCAGGGCGTCACGGACCGCGTGCCCGCCCGGGAAGGCCGGCAGCAGCGAGGGGTGGGTGTTGACGATGCGGCCACCGAACGCCTCGAGGACCGCCGGGCCGACGATCCGCATGTAGCCGGCCAGGGCGACGACGTCGATGCCCGCAGCGGCCAGCGTGTCGGCGAGGGCGCGATCGGCGGCGGCGCGCTCGGTCGCGTCGCGGGCGGCCAGGCCGGGCAGGACGGCGGTCCCGATCCCCTGCTCCGCCGCCCACTCGATCGCCGGGCAGTCGCGGGCGGCGAAGACGAGGCTGACCTCGCCGCCGAGGGCGTCCCGCCGGGCCGCGGCGACGAGGGCCTGCAGGTTCGTCCCGCCACCCGAGACGCCGACGGCGACTCGGCCCGCGCGGTCGTTCGTCATTCGGCGACCAGCCGTCCTTCGACGTAGCGGCCGCCCAGCTCCGCGACCGTGGCGACCTCGCCAATCAGGATCGCCTCCGGGGCCGCCGCCGTGAGGGCCGAGGCCGCCTCGGGGGCGACGACAAGAACCATCCCGATCCCGCCGTTGAACGTCGCCCGCAGCTCTCGCTCCTCGATCCCGGCCAGCGCCCCGACGAGCCACATCACCGACGGCATCGGCCAGCGCAGCGGGTCCAGGCGGGCCCCCAGCTCGGCGGGTAGCGCGCGTGGCACGTTGCCCGGCAGCCCGCCACCGGTGACGTGGGCCGCGCCGAGCAGGTCGAACCCCGCATCGCGGAGCGCGCCCCGGACCTCCAGGACGCGCTTCGCATAGATCCGCGTCGGTGTCAGGAGGACGTCGCCGACGGTCGCCATCGCGAGCCCCGGTTCCGCCGCGAGGGCAGCGTCGCGACCGGCGTCGCCGAGGGTCAGCGACAGCTGCTCCTGGTACGGCCGGCCGAGCGGGATCGCGTACTCCTCGATGACGGTCCGGACGAGCGAGTAGCCGTTGGCGTGGAGCCCTGACGACGGCAGCCCGAAGATCAGCGCCCCGGCCCCGGCCCCGCTTCCGCCCAGCAGGTCCTCGCGCTCCACGACCCCGAGGCACGTTCCGGCGAGGTCGAACGTCCCGGCCTCCATCAGCCCGGGATGCTCGGCCGTCTCCCCGCCCACCAGGGCACAGCCGACCTCGCGGCCGCCGGCCGCGACGCCGGCGACCAGCTCCGCGACGGCCTCGGGCTCGAGCCGGCCGACGGCGATGTAGTCGAGGAATGCCAGCGGCTCGGCGCCGCTGCAGACGACGTCGTCGGCGCACATCGCGACGAGGTCGATCCCGATCGTGTCCCAGCGCCGCAACGCCGCCGCGATCGCCGTCTTCGTCCCGCCGCCGTCGGTCGAGGACACGATCAGCGGCTCCCGGTAGCCGGCCGGGATCGCGACCGCCCCGGCGAAGCCGCCGATCCCGCCGACGACCTCCGGCCGGCGGGTCGATTCGACCGCTTCCCGCATCAGCTCGACGGCCCGCTCGCCGGCGGCGACGTCGACGCCGGCGACCGCGTACGCCTGCCGCTCGGAGGGCCGCAGCTCGTCGCTCACGGCCGCCTCAGCCCTGAATCCCGACGGGCTCTTCCAGCATGAACTTGCGGCTCGCCGCGTCGTACGGCACGGGCTCGGGATATTGGCCATCGAAGCAGGCGAAGCAGAACTGCTCGTAGGGCAGGTCGAGCGCCGCGAGGACGCCCTCGATCGAGAGGTAGCCGAGCGAATTGGCGCCGGTGAAGTCCCGGATCTCGTCGACCGAGTGGGTCGCGGCGATCAGCTCGGTCTCGACCTGGGTGTCGATGCCGTAGAAGCACGGGTGGTAGATCGGCGGGGCGCTGATCCGGAGGTGGACCTCGGTGGCCCCGGCCCGCCGCAGCAGCGCGACGATCTGCTTGGTCGTCGTGCCCCGGACGATCGAATCGTCGACGACCGTGAGGCGTTTGCCGCGGACGACCTCGCGCAGCGGGTTGAGCTTCATGGTCACGCCCCGGTGACGCATGGTCTGGGACGGCTGGATGAAGGTCCGGCCGGTGTAGCGGTTGCGAACGAGGCCCTCGCGGAATGGGATCCCCGCGGCCTCCGCGAATCCCGCCGCGGCAGGACCCCCAGTGTCCGGCACGGGCATCACGAGGTCGGCCTCGACCGGGTGCTCGCGGGCAAGCTGCTCGCCCATTCGGCGCCGGACCTCGTACAGGTTCCGGCCCTCCATGTACGAATCGGGCCGGGCGAAGTAGATGAGCTCGAACACGCACAGCGCCGGGTTCGCGCTGGCGTAGCGGATCGAGCGTGGCTCGCGGCCGGGCTCGAGGACGACCATCTCGCCCGGCTCGACGTCGCGGACCGCCTCGGCGCCGACGATGTCGAGGGCCGTCGTCTCCGACGCGAGGACCCAGCCGTCGGCGATCGACTCCGCCGCCCAGGGGGCCGTGCCGCCGGCGGGGCGGGCAATCCCCGGTATCCGACCGAGGACGAGCGGTCGGAAGCCGTGCGGATCGCGGATCCCGATGAGGCGGCGCCGGTCGAGGACGACGAGCGAGAAGGCGCCGCGGATCCGCGGCAGGAGGCGGAGCAGCGCGTCCACGGTGTCGGCCGCCGGCTCGTCGGCGAGGAGCGTCGTGAGCAGCTCGGTGTCGGTCGTGGCGGCGAGTCGGGCCCGGCCGCCACGGAGCTGCTCGAGCAGCTCGCGGGTGTTGACGAGGTTGCCGTTGTGACCGATCGCCACCGGCCGGCGAGGCCCCAGCCGGAAGGTCGGCTGGGCGTTCTCCCACAGCGTCGAGCCGGTCGTCGAGTAGCGGCAGTGGGCAATCGCGAGGTCGCCCGGCATCGGCGGCAGGCGCCGGTCGTCCAGGACCTGGGCGATCATCCCGAGGTCCTTGTAGAGGAAGATCTCGGCGCCGTCGCTGACCGCGATGCCGGCCGACTCCTGGCCCCGGTGTTGGAGCGCGAACAGGCCCGTCGAGGCGACCGCGGCCGCCTCCGTGCCGGACCCCGGCGGCAGCGCGACCCCGACCACGCCGCACATCGCTAGGCCTCCTGACTCCAGCCGAGCGCTCGCGGCAGGCCCTGCTCCCAGGCGTGCCGCAGGTCGGCCACGGGCACGTCGATGGAATCGGCCACCCGCGAGCCGCGCTCCTCGGCGGCCCCGGTGGCCCCAGCTCCTGCGAGGTCGACCAGCAGCCGGTCGCCGCCGACCGTCCCGATCACCTCGATCGGGATCTCGTGCTCGGCAGCGAGGGCCGAGAGGTGCGGCACGTCATGGGGCCGGGCCGAGATCACGAGGCGACTGGGGCTCTCGCCGAACAGGTCGACCGCCGGCGAGCTGACGACCGCCAGCCGGACGTGGACGCCACGGCCGCCCCAGATCGCCGCTTCGGCAAGGGCCACCGCGAACCCGCCGCCCGACACGTCCTGGGCCGATGCCAGCAGCCGCCGGCGGGCCGCCTCGCGGACGAACGCCTGGAGGGCCCGCTCGCGCTCGAGATCGAGGGCCGGCGGCCCGTCTTCCGGGGCCAGGCCCGCGACGCGGGCGTACTCGCTGCCGGCCAGGCCCGGCGCCGCCTCGCCGACCAGCAGGATCGCGTCGCCCTCGGCTCGAAACGCCGGCCCGACCAGCGTGGCGACGTCGTCCAGCAGCCCGACGACCCCGATCTCGGGCGTCGGCAGGATCGCGCCGAGCGGTGACTCGTTGTACAGCGAGACGTTGCCCCCGGTGACCGGTAGGCCGAGCGCCCGGCACGCGTCGCCGAGTCCGCGCACGGCCTCCGACAGCAGCCAGAAGGCCTCGGGCCGGGTCGGGTCGCCGAAGTTCAGGCAGTTCGTGACGCCGAGCGGTCGGGCGCCGGTGATCGCGACGTTGCGCGTGGCCTCCGCCACGCTCAGGGCGGCGCCGAGCCACGGGTCGACGGCGCCGACTGGCGCATTCGCGTCGGTCGCCGCGACGAGCGCCTTCGAGGTCCCCCGTACCCGGATCACGGCCGCACCGCGGCCCGGACCGGCGACCGTCGAGGCCTGGACCGTCGAGTCGTACTGCTCGTAGACGGCCCGCCGCGAGGCGAGATTCGGCGATCCCAGGAGGGCGAGGAGGACTGCGCCCGGGTCCATCCCCCGCTCCGGCAGCTGGTCGCTCGCGACCACCGGCGCGCCCGGCGCGGGCGCCAGGCGCCGCCGCTCGGGTGGCGCGGCGAGGCGATGGTGGACGATCGCGTCGGAGGTCAATGCCGCGGCCGGGATCCGGGCCAGCTCGCGGCCGCCTTCCCGGACGGTCACGTCGCCGTCGGCGGTGACCCGCCCGATCACGGCACACGGCAGCCCCCAGCGCTCGCAGACCGCCGCGACGTCCGCGTAGCGCTCGGGCCGCACGATCGCGAGCATCCGCTCCTGGCTCTCGCTGACCATGACCTCGAACGGCTCCATGTCCGGCTCGCGCCGGGGCACGGCCTCGAGGTCGATCTCGATCCCCGTCCCGGCCCGATCGGCGGTCTCCGAGGTCGCGCACGTGATCCCGGCCGCACCGAGGTCCTGGAGCCCCTCGACCAGGCCGCGCTCGATGAGCTCGAGCGAGGCCTCGATCAGCAGCTTCTCGGCGAACGGATCGCCGACCTGGACGCTCGGGCGCTTCGAGGGGTCGTCGTCGGCGAAGGTCGCCGAGGCGAGCACCGAGGCGCCGCCGATGCCGGCGCGGCCCGTCGCGCTCCCGAACAGGACGGCGAGGTTCCCGGGTCCGGGCGCGGCGGCCCGGGTCAGGAACCGCTGCTCCAACAGGCCGATGGCCATGACGTTGACCAGGGGATTGCCGCCGTAGCTCGAGTCGAACACCAGCTCGCCGCCGACCGTCGGCACGCCGACGCAGTTGCCGTAGCCGCCGACGCCTCGAACGACGCCGTCCACGAGGTGCCGCGTTCGCGGCTCCGCCGGATCCCCGAACCGCCGCGCGTCGAGGACCGCCACCGGGCGGGCACCCATCGTGAAGATGTCGCGCAGGATCCCGCCGACGCCGGGCGCGGCGCCCTGGTTCGGCTCCACGGCCGAGGGGTGGTTGTGCGATTCGATCTTGAAGGCGACGGCCAGGCCGTCGCCGATCGAGATCACGCCGGCGGTCTCGCCCGGGCCGGCGACGACGCCCTCGCCGCGCGTCGGCAGCGTCTTGAGCAGCGGCTTCGAGCTCTTGTACGAGCAGTGCTCGCTCCACATCACGCCGAACATCGCCAGCTCGAGCTCATTGGGGTCGCGGCCCAGGCGGTCGCGGATCGCGTCCAGCTCGTCGTCGGTCAGGCCCAGGGCGCGATGGAGCGGCACGGCCGTCGCGGCCGTCGGTGCGGCCTGCGGCTCCAGCTCGCCCACCGTCATCGAACCGCCGCCGCGGCGAGATCCGCCCGCCCATCCGGTCGCTCGGCCTGCGCGGCGGCCTCGACGAACGAGCGAAGGATCGGCAGCCCGTCATCCGAGCCCAGGATCGCCTCCCCGGCCCGCTCCGGGTGGGGCATCAGACCGGCGACGTTCCCGCGGTCGTTCATGACACCGGCGATCGCCCGCAGGCTGCCGTTCGGATTGGCCGGATCGCCCGTCTCAGCAGTCGACCCTCCATCCGAACGCACGTACCGGAACAGCACCTGCCCATCGCGCTCCAGCGCGTCGAGGGTCGCGTCGTCGGCGAAGTAGCAGCCCTCGCCGTGGGCGATCGGCATCCGCAGCGGCCGCCGCGCGCCGATGAGCCGGGTAAAGGGCGTGTCGAGGCGCTCCGGGGCGATTCGCACGTCGCGGCCGAGGAACCGCAACCCGCGGTTCCGCAGCAGGGCCCCCGGCACGAGCCCCGCCTCGGCCAGGACCTGGAAGCCGTTGCAGATGCCGAGGACGAGACCGCCCTCGGCCGCGAACGCCGCCACGGCCCGCATGACCGGGCTGAAGCGGGCGATCACCCCGGCCCGGAGGTAGTCGCCGTACGCGAACCCGCCGGGCAGGATGACCCCGGCGCCGCCGTCGAGCGAGCCCGCCTCGTGCCACAGCTCGACCGCCTCACCGCCCGCCAGCTCCACGCCGCGCAGCGTGTCGCGATCGCAGTTCGAGCCGGGGAAGACGACGACCCCGATCCGGGTCACCCGATCCGCTCCACCGTGAACGACTCGATGAGCGGGTTGGACAGCAGCTCGCCTGCCAGGTGGTCGACCGTCGCCCGGGCGGCCGTCTCGGCATCGGCGCTGACGGTCAGCTCGACCCGCCGGCCGACCCGGACCCCCGCCACGCCGGACACGCCGAGGTGGCCGAGGCTGCCCTCGACCGCGCGACCCTGGGGATCGAGGATGCCCGGCTTCGGCAGGACGTTGACGGCGAACCGGAAGTCGGTCATGGCGCGACCTCGTCGGCCACCAGGTAGCGGGCGAACGAGCTCCCGGTGATCCGTTCAAACGCCTCCACGTAGCGCGCTCGAGTCCCGACAACGACGTCGTCCGGCAGCTCCGGGCCGGGAGCGGTCTTGTCCCAGGCCTGGGTCTCCAGCCAGTCCCGAACGAACTGCTTGTCGTAGGACGGCTGCGGGCCGCCGGGCTCATAGGCCGCGGCGTCCCAGAAGCGCGACGAATCGGGCGTCAGGACCTCGTCCACGAGGATCAGCTCGCCGTCGACCAGGCCCATCTCGAACTTCGTGTCGGCAAGGATGATGCCGGCCTCCAGGGCCCGCTCGAGGCCCAGCTCGTAGAGCCGGATCGCGACCTCGCGGGCCTGCCCGGCCAAAGCCTCCGCCCGCTCCCGACCCAGCCAGTCGTCGCCGTTCGGTGCCCAGTCCGCGAGGATCTGGACCATCGATTCGAAATCGATGTTGATGTCGTGCTCGCCGATCGGGGCTTTCGTTGCCGGCGTGAGGATCGGTTCGGGCAGTCGGTCGTTCTCGCGGAGGCCGGCCGGCAGCCCGATGCCGCAGATGGAGCCGCCTTCGCGATACTCCTTCCAGCCCGACCCCGAGATGTAGCCGCGGACGACGATCTCGACCGGCAGGACCGCGGCCCGCCGGCAGAGCATCATCCGTCCACGGCGCTCGGTCCGCGCCTCGGGCGGGGCGACCTCGAGCGGCAGCTCCTGGGGATCCGTGCCGACGAGGTGGTTCGGGATGATGTCCGCGGTGCGGGCGAACCAGTAGCGCGACAGGCCGGTCAGGACGCGGCCCTTGTCCGGGATCGGCGTCGGGAGCACGACGTCGAACGCACTGATCCGGTCCGAGGCGACAAGCAGCAGCCGGTCGGGCCCGACCGCGTACAGGTCGCGGACCTTCCCGGCGCGAACGAAGCGATCAGCGGTGAGCATCGGCGGTGGCCCTCCTCGTGGCGGGGTCGAGCGCGTCGAGGCGCGCGATGACGGTCGGGACATGGGCGAGGTGGCGGCGGTCATCGAAGCACCCATCGAGCTCGTCGACGGCAAGCCGTCGGCCGACCTCGGCATCAGCGGCGAGGACCTCCCGAAGCGGCCGGCGGCCGTCGGCGGCGACGACCGCGGCCCGCTGGACGAGCTCGTAGGCGGCCTCGCGCGAGAGGCCTGCCTCCACGAGCGCAGTGAGCACGCGCGACGACGCGTGCAGCCCGAGGCCGCGCTCGATGTTCTCGAGCATCCGCTCGGGGCGCACGACGAGGCCCTCGACGAGCCCGGCCACCTTGACGAGCAGGTAGTCCAGCAGGATCGTGGCGTCGGGCAGGATGATGCGCTCGGCAGACGAGTGGCTGATGTCGCGCTCGTGCCACAGCGGCTGGTTCTCGAGGGCGGCGCCGGCGTAGCCCCGGATCAGCCGGGCCAGCCCGGCGACGCGCTCCGACAGGATGGGGTTGCGCTTGTGGGGCATCGCCGATGAGCCCTTCTGGCCACCCCGGAACGGCTCCATGACCTCGCCGATCTCGGTGTGCTGGAGGTTGCGGACCTCGGTCGCGACCCGCTCCAGGCTGCCCGCAAGGACGGCCATCGCGCCCAGCAGCGCGGCGTGCCGATCGCGCTGGACGATCTGGGTGCTCACCGGATCGGCCCGCAGGCCCAGCTCGGTCATGACCTCGGCCTCGACCTCGGGCTCGAGGAGACTGTACGTCCCGACCGGGCCGGACAGCTTCCCGGGCGCCACGTCGTCGAGCGCCACCTCGAGGCGGCGCCGGCCGCGGTCGAGCTCGAAGGCCCAGCCGGCGACCTTGAGCCCGCACGTCGTGGGCTCGGCGTGGACGGAGTGGGTCCGGCCCATCATCAGCGTGTCGGCCTCGGCGCGAGCGCGGGCCACGAGGACCGCGAGCAGCTGGTCGCAATCCCGCAGCAGCAGCTCACCCGCGGCCCGGAGCTGCAGCGCGAGCGCGGTGTCGATGACGTCGGAGCTCGTCAGGCCGAGGTGGAGGTAGCGGCCCTCGGGGCCGACGCTCTCCGCGACCTGCGACACGAAGGCGATGACGTCGTGGTCGGTCGTCCGCTCGATCTCCTCGATCCGGGCGACGTCGACCCGGGCCCGGGCCTCGATGGCCGCGAGCGCTTCGGGTGGCACGCGGCCGCGACGGGCCTGGGCGCGGGTGGCGGCCAATTCGACGCGCAGCATCTGCTCGAAGCGGGCCTCGTCGGTCCACCGCGCGCCCATCTCGGGCCGGGTATATCGGCGGATCATCGGCTCGCTCCGATCGCGGCGGCCGGCTCGGGCAGGTCGCGAGCGATGTCGTGGCGCCGCTGCAGGCCGTCCCACGAGATCGCCTCGGCCGCCGTCTCCGCCGCGATCCGCGCCGCCGGCACGTCGTGGCCTCGACCGACCACCGGCAGGACCCGCCCGCCGCTGGTGCCGAAGCCGCCGCCCGGCCGCTCGATCGTGCCGGCATGGAACACGAGCGCGCCGCTCGCCTCGGCCGCCTCGACCCCGCGGATCGCGTCGCCGCGCCGCGGCGTGCCCGGATAACCCTTCGCGGCGAGCACGACGCCGACCGTCGCGCCCGGGAAGACCGGCAGGCTCGACGGGATGGCATCGGGAAGCCGCCCGCGCGCCGCGGCCAGGAGGAGCGCGCCGAGCGGCGCCGCGAGCCGGGGCAGGATCACCTGGGCCTCGGGATCGCCGAGCCGGACGTTGCACTCCAGGAGCGCGGGCCCCTGGTCGGTGAGCATCAGGCCGGCGTACAGGAATCCCCGGAACGCGCTGCCGCGCCGCGCCATCTCGGCGAGGATCGGCCGGTGGACGGTCTCGATGACCGCCTCGACGGCCTCGTCGTCGAAGTCCGGCAGCGGCGAGTAGGCGCCCATGCCACCGGTGTTCGGGCCGGCATCGCCGTCGCACAGCCGCTTGTGGTCCCGCGCCGCGGGCAGGCCGACGGCCCTCGTCCCGTCGCAGATCGCGATGACGCTCGCCTCGCGGCCGTCGAGTCGTTCCTCGATCACGAGCGCCGGCGCGTCGGCCGGCCGCCGCTCGAGGAACGACGGCAGCAGCTCCAACGCCTGCTGACCCGAGCTCGCGACGATCACTCCCTTCCCACCCGCGAGCCCGTCGGCCTTCAGGACGATTCCGGCGCCACCTTCGTCGAGCTCGCGGACGAACGCCTCCGCAGCCGCCAGGTCGCCCCCGCCGAAGGCCCGTGCGCGGGCCATTCGAACGCCCGCCGCCTCCGCGACCTCGTGGCAGAACGCCTTCGAGGTCTCGAGCCGAGCGGCGGCACGGGTCGGCCCGAAGGCCGCGATCCCGGCGTCGGCCAGCGCGTCGACGGCGCCGACGGCGAGTGGCGCCTCCGGCCCAACGACCACCAGCTCGGCGGAGGTTCGACGGGCCAGCTCGACGAGGGCGTCGGCATCGAGCGGGTCGCAGCCCGGCCGGACGCTGCCCCGCGACTCATGGCCACTCGCCGCGCTTCCGGGGGCCACGATGACCTCGTTCACGCCCGGCTCGGCCGCCAGCTTCCAGGCGATGGCGTGCTCGCGCCCACCGGCGCCGAGGACGAGCGTCCGGGTGGGGGCGGGCAGGCTCATGCCAGGGCCACCCCCGCCTGGCGCCGCATCGGCCGCCACGCTCGCTCGATCGTCTGGGTCCGCTCCGGGCCGACCGAGACCAGCACGATCGGCACGCCGGCGTGCTCCTCGACGGCGCTGACGTAACGCCGGGCCGCCTCCGGCAGATCGGCCAGGGCGCGGACGTCGTGGATCGGCTCCTCCCAGCCCTCGAACGTCTCGAAGACCGGCGTCGCGCGGGCGAGGACCTCCGAGGACGACGGCCAGCGATCGACGCGGCGCCCGTCGACGTCGTAGGCCACGCACAGCCGGAGTTCAGGAATCCCGGACAGGATGTCCAGCTTGTTGAGCATGATGCTGCTGACCGAGTTGACGGCGACCGCGAAGCGCAGCGGGACGGCATCGAACCAGCCGACCCGCCGCGGCCGCCCGGTCGTCGTCCCGAACTCCCGGCCTCGCTCGCGGATCCCGGCCCCGATCCCATCCTCCAGCTCGGTCGGGAACGGCCCCGAGCCGACGCGGGTCGCATAGGCCTTCATGACGCCCATGACTTCGTCGACCTGGAGCGGCCCGATGCCGCCGCCCGTGCAGGCGCCGCCGGCGACGGCGTTGGAGGACGTGACGAACGGATAGCTCCCATGATCGATGTCGAGGAGCGTGGCCTGGGCACCCTCGAGCAGGACATGCTCGCCGCGGGCAAGAGCGGCCTGGACGAGCCACGTCGCGTCGTCGAGGTGGGCTTCGAGCCGGCGCCCCCAGCCGGCGGCAAGATCGAGGAGCGCCTCGAGATCGAGCGCCGGATCGG
>VEOW01000034.1 GCA_012026785.1 Chloroflexota bacterium
ACCGCCCGGAGTGTCGTCCGGGACGTCCTCGGTCGGGGCGGTCAGGGCGGCGTCGATCCGACCGCGCGTCTCCTCGATCGCGAGGACCGCCTGGTTGAGACCGCCGCGGGCCACCTCGGAGATGATCACGATGATCGCGCGGCCGTCTGCCGGCAGCCCCTGGCGCGCGATTCGCTCCGCTCGTGCCGCGGCCTGGACCTCGACGGTCGTCTCGCCATCCGATTCGCGGAGCGCCTGGTACAGGGCGCTCAATGCCAGGTCGTAGGTTCGGTTTCGATCCACCCACTCGTCGAGGACCGTCGGCTCCGTCCCACTCACGAGCTTCGCGCGCAGCTCCTCGATCGCAGCCAGCGCGGCCTCGGCCTCCTCGAGCGTCGAGATGGCATTGCGATAGCGCGACTCACGGCCCGCGGCGGCGGCATCGAGCACGCGCTGGTCGTGGGTTGCGATGAGGTCCAGCAACGCGGCGATGTCGCGGCTGCGCGCCCGGACCGCGCCCCAGTCGCCGGGCAGCCCGGCGGCCGCCTCGACGGCCGCGAGCAGCGCCCCGCGGCGCAGGACCAGCTCGCTGCGGTAGTGGAGGGCCGCATCGCGCTCGTCCCCGGGCAGCGCGCGGAGCGCCTCGCGCAGGGTGACCACGGCGGCCTGGATCGCCGCCGCCTGGACCGTCCCGCGCGACAGGCTTTCCTCGAGCAAGGCCGGATCGCTTGCCGCGACCGAGGCGAGGGCCACGCGAGCTTCATCGGCGAGCTCGTCGACCCTGGCCGCGACCTCGAGGACGCGGGCCTCCGAGGCGTCGAGGGCGCTCGTGAGCTCGGTGTCGCCGAGCCACGTCAGCTCGGCCCGCGCGGGACCGCCGGCCGGGTGCCACAGCTTCGCGACCAGGCCGGCAGCGGCGACCGCCAGCACCGCCGCGAGGAGCGTCCACCAGACCGCCCGGAGCAGGGATCGGAGCCGGAGCACGATTCGGGTCCGCCTGGCGGTCGCGCTGGACATGCGGCCGGGATCGTAGCATCGCGAGATGCCGTTCCCGCCGCCCGCCCTCCGCCGGCTCGTGGCCGAGATGCCCAAGGCCGAGCTCCACCTCCACCTCGACGGCTCGCTCCGAATCGACACCGCACTCGAGCTGGCGCGGAGTCGCGGCATCGAGGCACCGACGAGCTGGGCCGGGATGTACGAGGCGCTCGTCGCGCCCATGCCGTGCCGGGACCAGGCCGAGCTGCTGCGGGCCTTCGACCTGCCGATCGCGCTGATGCAGGACGCCGAGGCCCTGGAGCGGATCACCGCCGAGCTGGTCGAGACGAAGGCAGCGGAGGGCGTTCGGTACGTCGAGATACGGTGGGCGCCCCGGCTCCACCTCGAGCGGGGCCTGGCCCTCGCCGACGGAATCGCGGCAGTCGTGGCCGGGGCCCGCGCCGCGGCCGGCAGGACGGGCACCATCACGCGGCTCATCTGCACCGCGATGCGATCGCACGACCCGGGCGACAACGTCGTCCTGGCCGAGACGGCCGCCCGCTTCCGTGACACCGGGCTGAGCGGGTTCGACCTGGCCGGCCCCGAGGCGGCGTTCCCCGATCCGCTGCTCCATCGACGAGCCTTCGAGGCAGCCCGCGCCGGCGGCCTGCGAATCACCGTCCACGCCGGCGAGTGGGGCGGCGCGGCCCAGGTCCGGCGGGCGCTGGCGCTCGAGCCGGAGCGCATCGCCCATGGCGCGGCCGCCGCGGACGACGAGGCCCTCGTCGCCGAGCTGTGCGAGCGGCGGATCGCCCTGGACCTCTGCCCAAGCTCGAACGTCCAGGCCGGCATCGTGTCGTCGCTGGCGGCCTTTCCACTGGCGAGGCTCCACCGGGCCGGCGTGCCGGTGACGCTCTCGACCGACGACACGACGGTGTCGGACATCAGCCTGACGCAGGAATACCTGAACGCGCTGGGTCCGATCGGGCTCACCCCGCCCGAGCTCTGGGCGATCGATCGCCTGGCGCTGGACGTGGCGTTTGCCGACGAGCGCACGCTCCGTCCGCTCCGGGCTGCCTTCGACCGCTGGGCGGCCGGGATACCGGAGCTGACCGATCAGCCCGCGGCGAGTCCCTCGAGCACCTGAGCGAGATCCTTGGCGTCTTCCGCGATCGCGACCGGTCGCTGGGACGGCGGGATCTCGTCGGCCGCCGCCCGGTTCGTCACGCCGGTGAGCATGAGGACCGTCCGCGCGCCGACCGCGTTCGCCGCGGCCAGGTCGGTGCCGATCCCGTCGCCGATGACGATCGCCTCGGTCGGGGGGCGCCCAACCGCCCCGGCGGCCTCCTGCATGAGCAGCGGCTGGGGCTTGCCGATGACCAGCGGCGTGACACCCGAGGCGACCTCGATGGCCGCGATGATCGAGCCGGCGCCCGGCCGCAGCCAGCGTTCCGTCGGGTAGATCGGATCGCGATTCGTGGCGATGAACCTCGCCCCCGCCCGGACGCAGTCGGCGGCGGCGGCGATTCGAAGGTAGGTAAGCTGAGGGTCCACGCCGGCCACGACGGCATCCGGCGCGCCGGCGGCGGCGACGCCGTCGATGCCCTCGCGGGCCATCCGCTCCGCGGCGAAGCCGGCATTGACGACCTCCAGCCCGACATCCCGGAGCTCGCGATCCAACCCCGACGCGCCGACCGCGAGGACGCGACGCACCTCCGGCTCGTGCTCCCGGAGGTAGAGGGCGGTGGCCCGCGGGGCACTCACGATTCGATCGGCCCCGACCGGCGCGCCCATCTCCGCGAGGCGGCTGACGTAGTCGGCCCGGTAATGCATCGAGTTGTTGGTGACATACACGACCTCGTCGCCCCCAGCGGCGCGTGACGCGAGCACGGCCGCCATGCCGGGCACCGGGTCGGCGCCGCGGTACAGGACGCCGTCGAGGTCGACGAGCAGCAGGAGGGACATCGCCGCTCGATGCTAGCCGCTGGGCTCGCTCATCATCGGCGGCCCCCTACCATTCGAAAGCATGGTCACCACCAGCCACACCATCGATGTCCCCGGCGGCCGACTCGTCTACGAGGACGAGGGATCGGGCCCGCCGATCCTGCTGGTCCATTCGGCGCTCGTGAACCGGCGGTCGTGGGACGACGTAACGCCGCTCCTCCTCGAGGCCGGGTATCGCGTCATCCGGCACGACATGCGCGGCTTCGGCGAATCCACGGCCGAGGACGTCGAGTTCTCGCCGCGTGATGACATCCGCGCCGTGCTCGACGCGGCGGGTGCCGGTCGGGCGGCCGTGGTCGGGAACTCAATGGGCGGCATGCACGCCCTCGACGCGGTCGTCGAGACGCCCGATCGCTTCGCGGCCCTGGTCTGGGTCTGCGGCGGGATCAGCGGCTTCGAGGTCCCCAACACCCCCGAGGAGGACGCGATCGAGGCCGAGATGGAGGCCGCCAACGCGGCGGGCGACGCCGATGCCGAGGCGTGGGTCGACGTGCGCCTGTGGGTCGATGGCATCGGCCAACCGCCGACGCGCGTCCCGGCCTCGCTTCGACAGGCGGTCTTCGAAACCGATCGCCTGCTCGTGCGGGCGGACCGGGTCTTCGGACGGCGGATCCCCCTCGATCCGCCGGCGAACGATCGGCTCGCCACCGTTCGAACACCGACCCTCGTCGTCCTGGGGGCGCTCGACGCCCCGTCGGCCCACGCATCCGCGGCGCGACTGGCCTCGGCGGTCCCCGGCGCCCGACAGGTCACGGTTCCCGACGTGGCCCACCTGGTGGGCATGGAGGCGCCCGATCGCCTCGCCGAGCTGATCGTCGAGTTCCTGGCGCCGCTGCCGCGCTGGTCCTGACGGTGTCGCGTCGGCGTGCGACGGGCGCCCGGGGCGACATCCTCGCCGGCGTGACGCGCGCCCTCGTCGACGGACGGAACGTCCAGTTCGCCCTACGTCGCGTCTCGGGCGGCGAGCTGCCCGACGCGGCGCTCGTGGCCAGGCTGCGAGCGGCGCTGCACGGCCTCGACACGACGCTCGTGCTCGACGGACATCCGGCCGGCGGGCCCCAGGGTCGAATCGCCCCGGGCTTCAGGGTCGAGTACTCCCGGCACCGCGACGCGGACTCCGTCATCGATGATCTGGTCGCCGAGGGGGCCCGGGAGCTTGGTCCCGCGGGCGCCGACGGCATCCTCGTCCTGACCGACGACCGCGCGGTCCGCGAACACGCGCGGCGGCAGGGCGCCCGGGTGGCCGGCACGGCCTGGCTCATGGCCCGGATCGATCGCGGGGTCGCGAGGTCAGCGGGCCGGCCGGGCGCATCGATCGGCAACGCCCGGCCGCCGTCATCGGCTCGGCCGCCGTCGTCGGCTCGGGCGCCGCGTCTCGGCCGCGACCGCTAGCATGTCTCGCCGTGGGTGACGCGATCGGCCAGCTGTTCCAGGGCCTGCTCGATCTGCTCGCGCCGATCATCATGCCCGACTGGGGCGAGCTGGTCGGCCTGCTGCCGGTCTTCCTGCTCGTCGGTGTCGTCGGCCCGATCCTGACCCTGCTCGTCCTTGGCTGGGCGCTCTACGTCCTGTTCCGACCCCGGGACCGGATCGCCTACACCGAGCCGGAGCCGACCGCGGCGCGAATCGTGGATGGTGCCCCTGCCTACCCGGCCGGCGAGCCGTACTGCGCCTTCGATCGGCTCGTCTACCCGCCCGGCGCGACCGAGTGCAGGCGTTGCGGTCGCGACCTGGCGGTGATCTGCCCGAAGTGCGGGACCGGACGGCCGGCCCATCTCGATACCTGTGGCACCTGCGGCCTCGTGCTCCGGATCAACCCGCGCGCCGTGGCCCCGCCACGCGCCGCCCCGCCGCCGGGTGGTGCCGCGATCGCCTGACCCCGCGACCGCGTTCGAAACCTGGCGCCGACGGCGTCCGTCAACGCCTTGGCGCACAATCATCCACAGAGCGCTGGAGTCGTCCCCATGGAATCGCTGGCCGCTGCCTCCCAGGTTCTCTTCACGGTGGGAACCGTCGCCCTGGCGATCGGGTTCGCCGCGACGGTCGCCCACGCCGTCCTGCTGGCCAACGGCCGCCGCGCCCTTCCGCGCCTGCTCCCCTCTCCCGCCGCGCCCGCGTGGGCCGGCGTCGCGTCGGGCTCGTTCGTCGAGTCGCGGGCTGCGGCCTCGGCCTCCGGTCCCGAGTTCGCGGCTTCGACCCCCCTGTCGGGCGCGGCGCGCTGGCTGACGGTCATCTCGTTCGCGATCCTCGCCGCCTCCCTGCTCCTTCGGGCGATCGTGGTGGGCCGCGGGCCGTGGGGCAACCTGTACGAGTTCTCGGTGGCCTTCGCGGCCTCCATCCTGCTCGGCTACATCGTCCTGGAACGGCGCTACCCGATCCGATCGATCGCCTTCATCCCCGTCGGCGTCGCGCTCGCCATGGCCCTGTACGCATCGTCGCTGCCGCACGAGATCAACGACCTCGTGCCGGCCCTTCAGAACCCGCCGCTGCTGACGATCCACGTCGGCCTGGCCGTGCTGTCGTACGGGATCTTCGCGACGTCGTTCGCGGCCGGCATCGGCTACCTTGTCCAGGGGCGCGACGACCGATTCGCGTGGCTGCCGTCACACAAGGTGCTCGACGCGGTCGCCCACCGGGCGGTGATCATCGGCTTCCCGATCTTCGCGACGATGATCATCCTCGGCTCGTGGTGGGCCTCGATCGCCTGGTCACGCTACTGGGGCTGGGACCCCAAGGAGACCTCCGCCCTGGTGACCTGGCTCGTCTACGCGATCTACCTCCACGCCCGGAACCAGCGCGCCTGGGCCGGTCGCCCGGCGGCGCTGCTGCTCGTCCTCGGCTTCGCGATGGTCCTCGTCACCTACTCCGGCTCGCTCTGGTTCAGCGGCCTTCACGCCTACAGCGGCCTGTAGCTGCGCGACACGACGGCCTCGGCCGCGGTCCGGCCGAGCGCGGGTTGTCAGAAGGTGCGGGTGACTTTGGCGAGGCCCCGGGGGGCGTCGGGGTCGAGGCCGCGGGCGCGGGTGAGGTGGTACGCCAACAGCTGCGCCGGGAGGATCGAGACGACCGGCCGAAGCCACTCCGGGATGTCCGCCGGGAGGGCGAGCGCGTGACGCCCGAGCGCCAGGGCGGCCGGATCGTCGGACACGACGACCGAGTCCGCGCCCGCGCCCTGGAGGTCGGCGAGGATCTCGAGCAAGCCCGGCGAGGTAGGCCCCGCGGGCGCAACGGCGAGGGCCGGCACGCCCGGCTCGACGAGCGCCACCGGCCCGTGGAGGAAGTCGGCGGCCGAGTACGGATCGGCAAAGACCCGGGCCAGCTCCTTGAGCTTGAGGGCCCATTCGCGCGCCGTGGCGTACTCGAAGCCCCGGCCGAGGACGAGACAGCGGTCGGCACCGGCCAGGTCGCGCGCGGCCGCGGCGGCGGCATCGTCGGCTGTCAACGCCTGGGCCATCGCATCCGGGAGGCCGGCCATGGCCGTCGATTCCTCCGCCGACACCGGATCGAGGGCCACCGACAGGCGGGCAAGCGCGACGAGCGAGGTCGTGTAGGTCTTCGTCGCGGCCACGGCGCGCTCCGGGCCGGCTTCCAGCGCGAGGGTGACCTCGGCAGCCGACGCGAGGGGGCTTGTCGGATCGTTGGTGATCGCGAGCGTCGGCGCGCCCTGGCGGCGGGCCGCGGCGACGACGGCCACGATGTCCGGTGACGCGCCGGACTGGCTGATCCCGATCACGAGGCTCCGTTCGAGACGCGGCTCGACGTCGTAAAGCGAGATGACCGAGGGCGCGGCGAGCCCGACCGACAGGCGATTCCGCACGCCGAGGAGGTACTGGCCGTAGATCGCCGCGTGATCGGAGGTCCCACGGGCGGCGATGACGACGCTCTCGATGCCGTGGTCGCGGACGCGACGCCCGACCGCGTCGAGCGGCGCGCTCGACGCTCCGAGCTGGCGCCGGACCGCCGCGGGCTGCTCGAGGATCTCGTCGCGGAGGCTCATCGGGCCGCGACCGCCAACGGCAGCTCGACCGGCAGCTGACCCGGGAACGCCGCCGGGCCCTCGAACAGGGCGTCGGCGAGCGCGGCCATCGATTCGGGGAGGATGGAGTAGGTCGCCACGTTCGTCCCGACCTCCGGGTAGGCAAGCAGGTCCCATGGTGTCCGAAGCGCGACGGTCACGAGCGGCCGACCGGTCGATCGAACGGTCTCGACCAGCGCCGCCTGTGGCGAGCCGGGCGCGACCGAGATCGTGCCGATGACGACGACATCGGCGGCCGCCGCTCGGTCCCGGGCCGCGGCGATCTCGGCCGTCGTTGGCGGGTGGCTCGTCACGAGCTCGTCCACGTCCCGGTGGTGCGCCCGGAGGGCTGCCGCGAGCCCCGCGGTCACGAACGAAGAGGTGTCGGCCGGGGTCAGATCCCGGGGCGCCGGCATGATCGACAGGACCCGCGAGCCCGGCTCGAGCCGCAGGGGCAATAGGCCGTCGTCTCGAACGAGGGTCAGGGCCCGCGAGGCGAGCTCGCCGGCGAGGGCCCGGTGCTCGGCACAGCCGACGATCTCGAGCGGCGGGTCGGGGAACGTCGCCAGCCACGCGTGGAGGTCGGCGATTCGGCGCGTCGAGGCCTCGAGCGCCCTGGGTTCGAACAGCTCGACCTCGGCCGCCCGCCGGAGCGCCGATTCGATGCGCCGCTGCGAATCTCGCTTCGAGGTCGCCAGGAGCAGGTCGACGCCCGCGGCGATCGCCGCCAGGACGTCGACCGCCTGGGTCGCATCCTGGGGCAACGCCTTCATGTCCAGCGCGTCGGTGATCGAGGCGCCCTCGAAGCCCAGCTCGTCCCGCAGCAGGTCCGTCATCACGGCCCGCGAGAGCGTCGCAGGCAACCTCGACGAGCCGGTCAGCGCCGGGACCGCGAAGTGGCCCGACATGACCATCCGGGCACCGGCGGCGATCCCGACCCGGAACGGCCGAAGCTCGGTAGCGTCGAAGGCCTCGCGTCCACGCTCGACGACCGCGAGGGCATGGTGGGTGTCGACATCGGCCGCGCCCTTGCCCGGGAAGTGCTTGAGCGTCGCCGCGACACCGGCCGACTGGAGGCCCCGCAGCCAGGCCGCCCCGAGCCGGGCAACCTGATCGGGATCGTCGCCGAAGGACCGGATCCCGAGGGCCGGGTTCGTCGGGCCAGCCACGACGTCGAGCACGGGGGCGTAGCAGACGTTGACGCCGACGGCTCGCAGCTCCAGGCCGGTCGCCCGCCCGACACGCTCGGCGAGGTCGGCATCGCGCGTCGCGCCGATCGCCATCGGGCCGGCGAACGGCGTCCAGCCAGCGCCGAGGGCGAGGAGCTGGCCGCCCTCCTGGTCGGCGGCAATGAGCAGTGGCCGACCGGCGGCGTTTCGCAGCTCCGCGGTCAACCGCCGAACCTGGGCCGGCGAGCGGACGTTCAGGTGCCGGAACAGCGTGAAGCCCGCTGCCGGGGCCGTCGCCAGGCGCTCGCGAAGCCAGTCCGGGAGGGCGGTGCCCCGGAACGCCAGCATCAGCCGTCCCAGGATCTCGGCTTCGGGAGGGAGCGGTGAATCGCGCTCCCGTGGCGGCATCGTCACGGCGTCAGCCCGACAGGAACGAGCACGGCCGAAATGGTACGGCGGCGTGGCCTACGATCGAGCGGTGACGACCGCCGAGCCTCGCCTCGAACCGGGCGCTCTGGCCGCGCGCTTTCCGGAGAGTTTCGTCTGGGGATTCGCGGCCTCGGCCTACCAGGTCGAGGGTGCGGTGGCCGCGGACGGCCGGGGGCCATCCATCTGGGACACGTTCGCGCGGCAGCCGGGTGCGATCGCCGACGGCCAGACCGGCGATACGGCCTGCGACCACTACCACCGGTTCCTCGAGGACGTCGCGCTGATGGCCCGGATTGGCGTCACGGCGTATCGCTTCAGCGTCAGCTGGCCACGGGTGCAGCCCGAGGGCGTCGGCCCGGCCAACCAGCCCGGCCTCGCGTTCTACGACCGCCTCGTCGATGCCCTCCTGGCCGCCGGCATCGAGCCGCTCGTCAACCTGTTCCACTGGGACCTGCCCCAGGCCCTCCAGGACCGCGGCGGGTTTGCCGATCCGGCGGTCGTCGGCTGGTTCACCGAGTACGCGGCGCTCGTGGCGGGGCGGCTCGGAGACCGGGTCGCCGACTGGATGACCTTCAACGAGCCGGCCGTCTTCGCCTTCCTCGGCCACGCCGACGGCATCCACGCTCCGGGCCTGCGCGACTGGCCGGTCGCGCTGCGGGTCGCGGACAACCAGCTGCGAGCCCACGCCGCGGCGGCCGGGGCGATCCGGTCCCTCGTCAACGATGCACGGATCGGCATCGCCATCGACGTCAACCAGGTCGTGCCCGCCACCGACACCGACCGCGACCGACGAGCGGCTGCAGCGTGGAGCGCGGCCCGGGACGCCTGGTTCCTCGACCCGCTCTTCGGCCGCGGCTATCCCCAGCTCGGCATGGAGGTGCACCGGGCAGCGGGCCACCTCGCAGGGGTCGAGTTGACCGAGCCGCCGCCGGGCGATCTCGACTACCTGGGCCTGAACTACTACCGGCGCGATCCCGTGAGCGCACGGTCGGACCGCCCGTTCGATTGGACGATCGGCGCCAGGCCCGGCACGGAGCAGACCCAGATGGACTGGGAGGTCGCGCCCGACGGGCTGCGCGACGTCCTGCTCGCGCTCCACCGCGAGTACGCGCCTCGCGAGATCGTGATCACCGAGAACGGGGCCGCGTACCCGGACCGCGTGGACCCCGATGGCCACATCCAGGACCACCGGCGCGTCGATTACCTGGCCCGCCACGTCGCGGCCGCGGCCGAGGCGCTGGCGGCCGGCGTGCCGTTGACCGGCTACCACGTCTGGTCGGTCCTCGACAACTTCGAATGGAGCCTCGGCTACAGCCGCCGCTTCGGCCTGGTCCACGTCGACTACGCCACCCAGCGCCGGACGCCCAAGGCCAGCGCCGACTGGTACACGAGGCTGATTGCCGCCGCGCGATGACGACTCCTCGCCGCGAACGCCCCCAGGGACGCGGAGATCGGTCAAGCCTTGACGGAACCGGCCAGGATCCCTCGCACGAAGGCCCGCTGCAGCAGGAGGAAGACGAGCAGCGGAACGACCATCGTCACGAAGGCCCCCGCGGTGAGCAGGTGCCACGAGCCGCCTCGGCTGCCGATCATGTTGAAGAGTGCGGTCGGCATGATCCGCACGTCCCCGCCGGGGCCCAGGAACACCAGCGCGATGAGGAGATCGTTCCAGACCCATAGGAACTGGAAGATCGTGAAAGCTCCCAGTGCCGGCACGGAGAGCGGCACGACGACTCGGATGAACGTCTGGAAATGCGACGCGCCGTCGATCGCCGCCGATTCGAAGAGGTCGCGCGGTAGCTGCGAGATGAAGTTGTAGAGCAGGAAGATCGCCAGCGGCAGGCCGAACGCGGTGTGGGCCAGCCAGATGCCGACGAACGTGCCGTACAGCGACGCGCCCGCGTAGCTCCGGAGGATCGGGATCAGCGCCATCTGCAGCGGCACGACCAGGAGCGCCACGACGATGATGAACAGGAAGCCGCGGCCGGGAAACGGGATCCACGCGAACGCGTAGGCGGCGAACGCCGCGATCGTGATTGGGATCACCGTCGATGGGACGGTGACGATGAGGCTGTTCAGGAACGAGGCGCCCATGCCCTCGCTCGTCACGACCTGCACGTAGTTGCCGATGGTCCACTGGTCCGCCCCGAACAGGTTGAGGAGGCCCTCCCACCAGCCCGACTTGGTGATCAGCAGGGGGTTCCGGAGCGAGCTGACGAGCAGGCCGGCCGTGGGCAGCGTCCACAGGAAGCAGATGATGAGGACCGAGAGCCGGAGCGGCAGGCTCTCGAGCATCGGCGCACGCCAGAACGCGAAGCGCCGCGTCGAGGGTCGGGCGATCGGCTGTGCCGGAGCGCTCATCATATCGCCGCCTGGCGCCGGAAGTTCCGAAGGTTGAGGATCATCACCGGCAGGACGGCGATGAACAGGATGGTCGCCAGCGCTGCGGCTCGGCCGTCGTTGAAGAACTGGAACATCTCGGTGAACATCCGGACCGCCACCACGTCATCGTGGTTGCGGCCGCCGCTGATCGACATGACGATGTCGAAGATCTTGAGCGTCGCGATCGCGATGGTCGTAGTGACGGTGATGATCGAGCCCCGGATCATCGGGATGATCACCTGGAAGTACAGCTGGCGCTCGCTCGCGCCGTCGAGCCGGGCGGCCTCGGTCACCTCGACCGGGACGCCCTTGATGGCCGCCGAGAGCACGACCATGGCAAAGCCCGCCTGGAGCCAGATCATGATCACGATCTCGGCCGGGATGTTGATGGGGAACAAGGTGCCCCACGGCACGGGCTCACCGCCGAACGCGGTCCAGATCGCGTTCAGGAGGCCGAACTGCGGTTGGCTGGCCGGCTGCCAGGCGTAGACGAAGCTCCAGATGACCGTCGCGCCGACGAGCGAGATCGCCTGGGGCGCGAAGACGAAGACCTTCGCCAGCGACTCTCGCCTGATCCGGTCGAAGAGCGCGGCGATGAGGAGGCCGAGGCCGACGCTGCCGCTCGTCGCGGCGACGAGCCAGATCACGTTGTTGCGAAGGATTTCCAGGAAGGGGCCCGTGGCGAGGCTGCTCCAGTTCGCCAGGGTGAATGCGTCGTTGTCGTCCTGGAAGCTGCGGATGACCGTGGCCACGGCGGGATAGACGAGGTAGACGCCCAGGAGGAGCAGCGCCGGCACGACGAAGACCCAGGGCATGATCCGATCGCGTGGCTTCGGCGGGAACAACTCGACCAGCGAGCTCACGCCGGTGAACAGCAGCCAGATCCCCCCCACCCCAACGAGCAGCGCGATGGCGGCCAGCACGATCTTGGCGATGAACTGGTCGCCCTGTCCGTTCCGCAGGGCCTCGGCGCCCGCGGCGTTCCCGATCAGGTCATAGATCGAGGCAAGGAGGTTCTGGCCGCCCTTCGGGTCGAGCAGGACGGCGACGCCGCCAGCCGCGACGAGCAGCCCCACGACGATGGCGATGGGCAGCAACCGCGACCGGCCGGACCCTTGCATTCGGGCGAACGCCACGCAGCCCTCCTGTCGAGATGGTAGCGAGGCACCCCGTCGGTTCGGCGGGGCGCCTCGCAGCTATTCGAGCGCTGCCGGCCGGCTACTTGCTCGGCCAGCTGTCATCGATGGCCTGGAGGACGGCGTCGGTGTTCGAGCCATTGTTGTTGGCCCAATCGACGGTCTGGGTCCAGAAGGTCCCGGCACCGACGGAGGCGGGCATCAGGTCGGAGGCGTCGAACCCGATGAAGTCAGCGTTGGCGACGATGTCGGCCGCGACGCTGAGCTTGTACGCCCCGGCGTACCACTCGGCCGGGGTCGTCTGGTTGGAGGAGATCGCGCTCCCGGCGCGGATCCAGTTCTGGATCCCCTCGGGCGTGGCGAGGAACTCGGCCACGGCTCGAACCTCGGGCCGGTCGTTCATCATGATCACGGTGTCGCCCGAACCCTCGGCGCCCTTGAAGGCCGGATCGATGGTCGGGAAGGCGAAGATGCCGATGTCCTCGCCGATGATGTACTTCGAGGGCTGTCCGCTGGTCCGCTGATCAGGGAAGAAGTCCGGGCCGTACCAGGTCGGGATCTTCTGCATCCAGCAGCCAGGGTTCGCCGTGTCGTCGTTGAACATCGGGTCCATCGGCGTCTTCTGGTCGATGTTCACGATCGCGGTCCCGCCGCCATCGACGTAGCCGTCGGTGAACAGGATCTGCGCGACCCTGTCGAAGGCGGCCTTGATGCCGGGGTCCGTGAACTTCACTTCGTGGGTGATCCACTTGTTGTAGTAGTCGAGGCCCTGCGTCTTGAGGACGACTTCCTCGACCCAGTCCGTGATCTGCCAGCCGGTCGCGGTCCCGGGACCTCCGGCGCTGGCGCACCACGGGTGGCTGCCATCGGCCTTGATCTTGTCGGACAGAGCGATCAGCTCGTCCCACGTGGTCGGAACGGCGTAGCCCTTCGCGGCGAAGGCCTTGATCGGGTACCAGACCGTCGACTTCACGTCGGCCTTGTAGGGGATGCCCCAGACGTGCCCGCCATCGCTGACCGGGCCGATCGTCGCGGGATGCTCATCGCCGAGCTTCTTGGCGTCCATGAAGCCGGCGACGTCGACGAGCTTGCCATCCTTGCCGTAGGCGACAACCGCCGTCGGCTGGGCGAGCACCGCCAGGTCAGGCGGCGTGCCGCCCTCGATGCGGGTCCGCAGGATCGTCTCGTGGCTCGAGGCGATGCTGTCGATCTTGAAGGTGATGCCGGTGGCGGCACCGAAGTCCGCCAGTGCCGCCGCGAAGTTGACGCCTTCCCCGCCGACCCACTGCGTCTGGATGTTGACCGACTTGCCGGCGAACGGCTTGTCGGAGCCAAGCGCCTGGTCCAGCTCGGCGTAGCCGGTCGGGACCTTCGGTACGGCCGCCGCGGGCGGCGCCGCTGTCGGCTCGACGGACGGTTCCGTCGTTGCCGGCGTCGTCGTCGCCGGTGTCGTCGTCGCGGGTGTCGTCGGCGACGTCGTGGCCGTGGGCGTACACGCCCCGACGGTCAGGACGGCAACGACCGCGACGACGGCCAGCGTCCACGGTTTCTTGCCCATTGATTCCTCCTCAACAGATGCGTTCGCACGAGCCAGCCTGGGGAGCGACTGGCAACCGCGGTGGTCCGATGCACGTGATGTTCGTTCTTGCTCCTCCTCTCGCTTGCGCGTTCGTTCAGTGCATTCCCGGCGCCGCGCACGTGCGCGGCCCTGGGAACGCGGCCCCCTATGCCTGGCCCACCTCCCTCCCCTGTGGCGCCACCGCCGGCGGCTCGGCGGGACGGCCGAGCGAGCCGGACCCCAGCCCCAATGCCTCGCGGGCGATCGTCACGGCACCCCAAACGCCGGCGTCGGCGCCGGGTGGCAGGAGCTGGACGAGGTCGGGCCGCAGGATCTCCGCCGCCAGCGGTGATTCCGCCCGGTAGCGGTCGAGCTCGCGCCGGATCGGAGCCATGAACGGCTCGCCGGCGTGGGACACCCCGCCGCCGATGACGATGTGCTCCAGGTCGTAGGCGAGCGCCAGCACGTGGACGCCCCAGGCGATGGCGCGGCCGGCGGTGTCGATGATGTCGCCGGCGACCGGGTCGCCCGCGGCGGCGGCCTCGAAGACGGCCTCCGCGCCCGGCGGCTCGCTGCCGCCGGCGGCCGGGCCCGTGCCGGCGGCCGTCCAGGCGTCGAGTGCCCGGGCCAGGATCGCCGGCCCCGCGGCGATGGCCTCGAGGCACCCGCGCAGGCCGCATGCGCAGCGCGGCCCCGTCCGGTCGAGGACCGCGTGGCCGATCTCGCCCGCCCGCCCATGGGCCCCGCGGTGCAGCTCGCCGGCGACCACGCCGCCGGCCGAGATGCCGGTCCCGATCGCGAGCAGCCCGAGCGACGGCAGGTCGCCGAAGACGCGTCTACGGTGCAGGCCGAGCACGGCCGCTCGCACGTCGTTCTCCAGCACCACGGGCCTGCCCAGGCGCGCCGTCAGCTGCGGCCCGAGCGGCAGCGCCTGCCAACCGAGGTTGACCGCGAGGCTGACTTCGCCACGCGCAGGGTCGACGCGGCCGGGAACCCCGACGCCGACGACGCGCACGTCTCCGCGACTCCCGCCCGCCTGGGCCAGGGCCGCCAGCACCAGCGAGGCAATCGCGTCCGCGGCGCGATCGGGCGCGCCGAGCGCCGTCGGCGCGATGTGCCGGGCAACCTGGCGGCCGTCGCGATCGCACACGAGGATGGCCGTCTTCGTGCCCCCGATGTCGACGCCGACGACGAGGGACCGGTCCTGCCCCGGGCCGCGGCCGTTCCGGGCGCTGCTCGTTTCGGCCAGGGGTTCGAACGCCGTCATCTCGCCGCCGCCGCCGCTGGGCCGGCGCCGAGGCCGAGCTCGGACGTCAGCAACAGCCCCGCTGCTCCTCGAACGACGAGGTCGCCCATCGGCGGCACGACCTCGATCGAGACTTCGCGCGCGCGCGGCCCGAGCGAACGGCGTCTGGCCTCGTCGCGGACCGCGCCAAGCCACGCGGCGCCGAGCTGGGTCACGCTCCCGTGAAGGTAGATGCGCTCGACGTCGAGAACGCCGATCAGGGCGGCGATCGCGCGCCCGAGGTACCGGCCCGCCGCCGCGACGACGGCGGCCGCCTCCGGGTCACCGTCGGCCAGGGCAGCCCGGACGTCGTCGAGCGCGAGGCGATCGCGCCCGTCCGCGACCGACTGCGTCAGCCGACGCCCGAGTGCGGAGGCGGGAGCCGCGTATGCCGACCGGGTCGCCTTCTCGACGATCGCGCGCGAGCTCGCCACGGTCTCAAGGCAACCGAATCGGCCGCAGCGGCACTCCGCACCATCGTCCTCGACCGCCACGTGCCCGATCTCGCCGGCCCCGGCGCCGTCGCCGTGGAAGAGCTCCCCGCCGAGTACGATCCCGGCGCCGATGCCTCGGCCGACCTTGATCGCCACGAGGTTGGACCCTCGCCTGGCGGGATCGTCGTCGCCGAAGAGCAGGATCGCGAGGGCCGCGGCCCGGCTGTCGTTGGCGACCTCGACCCGCACGCCGTAGCGCTCGGCCACGAGCCGCCCAAGCGGCAGATCCTGCCAGTCGAGATTGACCGCCCAGCGAATCGTGCCGCTTGGCGCGTCGACGATGCCGGGCGTTCCGATGCCGACGCCGAGCAGCACGCCACTGGCGTCCCGGATCAGCTCGTCGAGGAGGCCGTACACGACCTCGAGCGCCTGGGCGCCGTTCAGCCCGTCGACCGGTCGTTCGGCCGTCCGGAGCTCCCGGCCCCGAAGGTCGACGACCGCCGCCCGGAACGCGAACTCGCCGAGATCGACCCCGATCACGTGGCGGGCACCGTCGACGAGCTCCACGAGGATCGGCGCCTTGCCGCCGGTCGAGGGGCCCCGCCCGACCTCGCGAGCGAGTCCGCCCTTGACCAGCTCGGCGACGACCTCACCCACCGTGGTCCGGGTCAGGCCGCTCATCCGCGCCACCTCGGCGCGCGAGATGGGGCCGTGGTCGTACAGCGCGCGGAGCACGAGCGCTGTGTTGTGGGCGCGCGTCTGCTGGTGCGTCGCCTTCGAGGGCAGCCCCACGGCCTCGTTCAGCCTCCTCCACGGCGCCCGCGATCCGTCCTCCCGCCACGGGCGTCCCCCGAACGCGCCGGCCCGAGTCGCGGACTTTGCAAAGTGTCCTGACAAACTGTGCGCCCCCGCTACACCCTTTGTCAAGAGTCTTTACGAAGGTCCTGCTCGAGCCGACCGACCCGTTTGAGGCCGTTTGGCCCGTCCCCTCGGAC
>VEOW01000233.1 GCA_012026785.1 Chloroflexota bacterium
GCGTACGGATCCGGCCGGAGCAGGAGGAACTGCAGGAGCGCCGCCGCGCCGACGAACGCGACGGGCACGAGGAACGGGCCGGCGAGCTCGGGCAGGCCGACCGAGGTCGCAAGGCGGCCGGCGACCGGCACAAGGAACGGGCCGAGGACGGCGCCGACCGTCGCGCCCCAGACGACGATCCCGATGGCGACGGCGCGTCGATCGGGCGGCACGAGGTCAGCCGCGGCGTAGCGCGACAGCTGGTTGGAGCTGTTGCCGAAGCCGATCAGCAGCATCCCGATGAGGAGCAGCGGGAACGAGATCGTGAGCACCGAGGAGGTGGCGACGAAGGCGCCGAGGACGGAGATGAGGTAGCCGGCGACGAGCCCGAGGCGCCGGCCGCGGCGGGCCATGATCGACGACAGGACGACGGCCCCGAGGGCAGCGCCGAGGACCACGGCGGCGCCGGGCGCGCCCGCAAGCGCCTCCACGCCGAGGACCTGCTGGGCGACGATCGTGGAGACGGTGATCGCGGCGATGTGGCCCGTGCTGCCGAGCGCGACGCCGGCGACCAGCGCCCAGCGCGTCCGGCTGCGCGCGGCATCGATCGATCGGGCGTCGAGGCCGGCGGCCTCCGCGGTGATGGACGACATCGGGCCGCGATGATAGGGCCGGGCGTCAGAACAGCGCCGCGAGGGCGTCGTCGAACGCGGCCGAGTGGCGGTCCACGTCGTCGGGCGTCGTCGCCGGCGACATCAGGGCCATGTTGTGGAACGGCGTCATCAGGACGCCCCGGTTCATGGCCCACAGGTGAAGCAGCCGCTCCAGCTCCGGATCGGCGTGGGCGACCTGCTCGGCGCCGTTCCGGGGCGCCTGCGGCGTGAAGTGGTACTCGGCCCGGGCGCCGAGGCGAGTCACGCTCCACGGCGCGCCGTGGCGGGCGATGGCCTTGGCGACGCCGCGCTCCCAGCGCTCGGCGAGCCGGATCATCGCCGCGAAGGCCGCGTCGGTGAGGACCTCGCCGAGCGTCGCCCGGATCGCCGCCAGCGAGAGCGCATAGCCGGCCAGCGTGCCGCCGATGCCGCCGACGTCGGAGTCCTCCCAGGTCACCGCCCGGCGGACCCGATCGCCGACCTCGGCTGTCATCCCATAGGCGGCGGCCGGGATCCCACCACCGATCGTCTTGCCGATCACGAGCATGTCCGGCTCGAGCGCCAGCGCGCCGGTCACGCCGCTCGGACCGGCGCAGATGGTGTGGGTCTCGTCGTGGACCAGGACCGTCCCGTGGCGGCGGGTGATCTCGCGGACGCCCTGCAGGTAGCCGGGCGTTGGCAGGACGATCCCGACGTTGGTCAGGGCCGGCTCGATCAGGAGGGCCGCGACCTGGCCGTCGGCGAGGGCAGCCTCGAGGGCCTCGAGGTCGTTGTACGGCACGACCCGGGTCGTCACCGCCGGATCGACCTGGGGACCGAGGTTGCCGCGCCGCGAGGTCACCCGACCGTCGTCGTCGAGGACCGCGAACGTCTCGTCGACGGTGCCGTGGTAGCACCACTCGTGGACGGCCACGAGCGGCCGCCCGGTGATCTCGCGAGCGAGCCGGAGGGAGAAGCGGTTGGCGTCGGTCGCGGTCATCGTGAACTGCCAGAGCGGCAGCCCGAAGCGGCGGGCCAGCTCCTCGCCGGCCCAGGCCGCGTCCTCGGTCGGGAGCATCGTCGTGATGCCGTGACGGAGCTGCCGCTCGACCGCGGCGATCGTCGGTCCCGGGCCGTGGCCGGCCATGGCGCCGGTGTCGCCGAGGCAGAGGTCCGCGTAGTCGTGGCCATCGACGCAGGTGGCGTGGGCGCCGAAGGCCGATTCGAGGAACAGCGGGAAGGGCCCGGCCCACTTGACCATCCAGTTCATGGGCACGCCGTCGAGGAGGCTGCGACCGGCGCGCTCGTGGAGGGCGCGGGAGCGGGGATGGCGGCTGGCGAACGTCGCCGCCTCGGCGGCGAGCAGCTGGTGGAGCCGGGCGCGAGCGACCGTCACGCCCGAACGCGGATCAGTCGAGCTTGCGGGTGAAGCCGCAGACCGGGCAGACGGCCAAGCCTCGCTCGGGCTGGATTTCGAGGAAGCTGGCGCAGCCGTTGGTGCGGCAGTAGAGCCGGGGCGTGATCGAGCGGCGCCGCATGCGGCGCATGGACGCGGAGCGTCCGACGACGGATGCCTGGTGTGTGCGGGAAAGCATGCCTTGGGTGTTCTTTCTGACCGCGATCCCGGTGCGGTATGGGCTCCGGACGGCGGGTCTCGTGGCTGCCGCGGATTGGGCGGCGGGCCTGGTGCCGGGCTGGACGCGGGAGCGAGTCGCCGGTTCCCTCGAATCGGTCGATGCTCAGACCTGCAGTCCTGTTTCGGCGTTCAACTTGACGAAACCCAGCATGAGACCATATCTACCTTGCTGTCAAATGTGATTCAGGACTCCTAACCGACCCTGAAGCGCATCTTGGTTGTCCGGGTCGCAAGGAAGTTGCGAGATTCCGGGCGCCACCGACGATTCGAATCGAGGAGGACATACCACCTTGTCTGCGCGCTGGATCCGGGGCTTGATCTCGCTGGCAACCGCCGCGCTCGTCGCCACGAGCCTCGCACCGGCGGTCCTGGCGGTCGACTCGCTGAGCCTGACGACGTCATATCCCGCCGTCGTGGCAAGTCCGGGCACGAGGGTCAGCTTCGACATCGACGTCGAGACCCGGCCGGCCGCCCGCGTCGACCTGTCGGTCTCGGGCGTGCCCACCGGCTGGACCGCGACGCTTCGCGGCGGTGGCTTCGTCGTCACGGCGATTCACACTGACGGGGCGGATCCGACGAGCGTCCGGCTCGACGTCGACGTGCCGGCCGACGCGACCGGCAGACATCGCCTCACCGTGACGGCGGAGTCGGAGGGCACCACGCGCCAGCTGGCCCTGGACATCGCCGTCGAGGCGAACGTCGCCGGGGAGGTGACGATCCGGAGCGACGTGCCGGGTCTCCGCGGCGCGGCCGATGACTCCTTCTCGTTCACGGTCACGATTCGGAACGACACCGAGGAGGACCTGACGTACACGGCGGTCGGCCAGGGGCCGGCGGGCTGGACGGTCGATGCGCGCCCGGCCTCGGGCGGCCAGGCGGCCAGTGCCGTCGTCCGCGCCGGCTCGACCGCGAACCTGACCGTCACCGCGGAGGCGCCGGCGCTCGTCGAACCCGGCACCTACGACCTCTCGGTCCTCGCCACCGTCGGGACCCACCAGGTGACCCAGGACCTGACCGTCGAGATCACCGGCTCGTACACCCTCACCGTCTCGACGCCGACCGAGGTCCTGAGCGTCAGCGGCAACGCCGGCTCGACGGTCGAGCAGCAGTTCACGCTCACCAACACCGGTACGGCACCGATCACCAACGTCAAGATGTCGCAGACCCTGCCGGCCAACTGGACGATCGACTGGGGCGACCAGGAGACCGTCGCGTCCGTGCCACCCAACCAGGTCGTGACCGTCACCGCCCGGATCACGCCGGCGGCCGACGCGGTGGCCGGGGACTACTCCCTCACGATCCGGGCGACCGGCGAGCAGGCCAACGACAGCGAGCAGATCCGGTTCACGGTCAACGCGTCGATCCTCGGAGCGGTCATCGGCGTCGTCCTGATCGCGGCCGCGTTCGGCGGGCTGTGGTGGGTCTTCCGCCGCTACGGTCGGCGCTGATGGAGGCGCCGCTTCCCGACGCCGCCCCGCCCGCAGCCGCCCTGCCCGAGCGGCGCCGCCGCGACGGTCGGCCGGCGCCGCCGCCGTGGCCCGACGTTCCCATCGCGACCCGGCGGCTGACGAAGCGCTACGAGGACCTCGTGGCGGTCGATGCCCTGGACCTCGAGATCCACGCCGGGGAGATCTTCGGCCTCCTCGGTCAGAACGGCGCGGGCAAGACGACGACGATCCTCATGCTGCTGGGGCTGACGGAGCCCAGCCGGGGTGCGGCCCGGGTCGTCGGCTTCGATCCGACCCGCCACCCGCTCGAGGTCAAGCGTCGGGTCGGCTACCTGCCCGACAGCGTCGGCTTCTACGACGGGATGACCGGCCGCGAGAACCTCCGCTACACGGCTCGCCTCAACGGGCTCCGAGGCAGGGAGGCCGACGAGCGGATCGCCGAGGTGCTCGACCAGGTCGGCATGACGGCGCGGGCTGACACGAAGGTCGAGACCTACTCGCGGGGCATGCTCCAGCGGCTCGGCATCGCCGACGCGCTGGTCAAGGATCCGTCCGTCCTCATTCTCGACGAGCCGACGGCGGCCATCGACCCCATCGGTGTCGCCGAGATCCTCGACCTGCTGCGCTCGCTGGTCCGCGCGCGCGGCCTGGCGATCCTGCTGTCGAGCCACCTCCTCAGCCAGGTTCAGTCGGTCTGCGATCGAGTCGGCATCTTCGCCGCCGGTCGGCTCATCGGCGTCGGCACGGTTCCCGAGCTGGCCCGCCGCTTCGGGGAGGAGACGGCTCGCGTCGAGGCCGGCTTCGAGGGGCTCGACGACACCGTCGCGGCCCGCGCCAGGGACGTCCTCGGCAAGATCGACGGAGTCGCGGAGGTTCGCCCGAGCAAGCTGTCGACCGAGCCCTGGACGCTGCTCGTTCGGCCCCCGGAGGCTGCCGGCCGGGTGCGCGAGGCCGTGCTGGCGGTGTCGGCGGCCGAATCGCTCCGCCTCAGCACCATTCGCGACGTGCCGGCGTCGCTCGACGACATCTACCGCCGCGCGCTCCAGGAGCATGGCCTGTCGGCCGGCGACGCGCGAGCCGCGGTTCGACCGCCGAGCCAGCCCCCGGGAGCTCGCGGGTCCGGCGAGCCACCGCCCGCTGGGGTTCGACGACCGGGGGTCGTTCGAACGCCCGGCCCGCCCCCGCCGACGGGCGGCCGCCCCGGAGCCGGTCGACCGATGGGCCGCCGTTCGAGCGGCACTCGACCTCGGAGGGATGACGCATGACCAGCGCGAGCCAGGCCGCGCCGCGCCGCCACGTCTCCGCGCCGCGCCGCCCGGCCGGTTGGACGATCGTGGCCGCGAAGGAGTTCGCGGACCACCTCCTGAGCGTCCGCTTCTACGTGCTGATCCTGATCCTCGGCGCCGCAGCGCTGATCCCGCTGTACTTCGCCGGCGAGCGGATCCGGGCCGTCGCCCCCGCGGCCAGCGAGGTGCCGGGCATCTTCCTGTTCCTGTTCCGGCTCAGCCCGCCCGACTTCGGCCTCCTCCGGGTCGACCTGTGGGTCAGCGTCGCCGCGCCCCTGCTCGGGGTTGCGTTCGCGTTCGACGCCGTGAACGGCGAGCGGCACGAGGGGACGCTGCCGCGCCTGCTGTCGCAGCCGATCCACCGCGACGACGTCATCAACGGCAAGTTCGTCGCCGGTCTGGCGATCATCACGGTCGTGCTGCTGGCCGTCGTCCTGGTCATCACCGGCTTCGGCATGCTGCGCCTCGGCATCGTGCCCACCGAGGGTGAGGTCCTGCGCGTCGTCCTGTGGTTCCTGGTCACGCTGCTGTACGTCGCGCTGTGGCTGGCGGTCGGCGTGCTCGTGTCCGTCCTCGTGCGGGGCGCCGCAACCTCGGCGCTCATCGGCCTCGGGCTGTGGCTGTTCGTGGCCATGCCGTTCATCGGGCCGGCGCTGTTCTCGTTCGTCGGCGGCGCGATGACCGGCGGCGACCCGGCGGCGCAGCAGTTCATCGAACGCCTCCTGCCGAGCACGATCTACTACGAGCTGAGCTCGGTGTTGCTGAACCCGGAGGTGGCGACGACCTCGAACAGCCTGAGCATCAGCCAGCAGATCCAGAGCCTGTCGCGCTTCCCCAACGCTGCGCTGTCGGTCGATCAGAGCCTGCTCCTGATCTGGCCCCACATCGTGACCCTGTTCGCGCTCACGATCGGCTGCTTCGCCCTCGCCTACACCCGGTTCATGCGCCAGGAGGTCCGCGCCTAGCCCTCCGGCGGACGGGCCGGCTACGCCGGCGGGTAGTTGGTGATCCGGCGGACCTCGCGGTAGAGCGGCCGCAGCCGGTCGTACATCGGCAGGTAGACGGAGCGGTAGAGGTCGTCGTAGAGGCGCATCGCCGCCGGATCGGGCTCGAACCGCTCTGAGATGTGGACCATCGCGCGGACCGCGGTCGCGGCGTCGGGATGCAGTCCCACGCCGAGGGCGATGCCGATCGCCGCGCCGAGGCCGGCTGCCTCGTGGGTGTGGGGCCGCGAGGCCGGCAGCCCGAAGACGTCGGCGAACAGCTGGACGGCCGCCCGTGACTGCGCACCGCCGCCCGAGACGCGCAGCTCGGCGAGCGGGACCTTGGCGCGGCGGGTGATCCGGTCGGCCGCCTCGCGAAGGGCGTAGGCGAGCCCCTCGAGGATGGCCCGGTAGACGTGCGCCCGGCCGTGCGCCTCGCCGAAGCCGACGATGGCGCCCTTGGCCTCGGGTCCCGGGTAGCGAACGCCGGGCATCCAGTAGGGCTGGAGCATCAGGCCCATCGAACCCGGTGGCGAGGCGGTCAGGAGCTCCTCGAACAGCGCTTCGGGCGGGATGTCGAGGGCGGCGCCCCGGGCGACCTCGGCCGACCCGAACTCGTGCTTGAACCATTCGACCATCCAGAAGCCGCGCATGACCTGCATCTCGACGAACCACGCGCCTGGCAGCGCAGCGGGGTAAGGCGGCACGAGCGGGATCGCCTCGAGGTAGCGGCGGTGGATGGTCCCGATCGTCGCCGTCGTCCCGAACGACAGCGCCGCGAGCTCCGGCTGGAGGGCCCCGGCGCCGAGGGCCTCGCACTGCTTGTCGCCGGCCGCCGCGATCAGCGGCACGCTGGCGCCCGGCGGAAGGCCGAGGTGCTCGCACCCCGCGGCCGTGAGCTGCCCCAGCGGCTGCGTCGGAGGCACGAGTCGCGGCAGCCACTCGCGGCGGAAGGCGGCGACGCGCCATTTCCAGTCGAAGCGGCCCGACCAACGCGAGCGCTTGAAGTCGAACGGCAGGTAGCCGACCTGGGCGGCGGCCGAATCGACCCACTCGCCGACGAGGCGCGCGGTCAACCAGCTCGAGAGGACGCCGTAGCGACGGATCCCGCGCCAGACCTCCGGCTCATGGCGCTCGATCCAGTTGGCCTCGCAGTCGGCCTGGAACCGGCTGACGGTCTCGGTCGTGCGCGTGGCCTTGAAGGCCAGGCCCCACATCCCGCCGACGGGCCGCAGCCCCTCGGTCCGCCGCTGGTCGAGCCACACGATCGCCGGCCGGAGTGGCCGTCCCTCGGCGTCGCTGACCACGAGGGTCACGCGCTGCGTCGTCAGGCCGACCCCGGCCACGGTCTCGGGGCCCGGTCCGCGGGGCTCGGCGCCCGCGGTCGCCGCCCACAGCATCCGGCAGGCCTCGCCGATGGCGGACCACCAGACCTCGGGATCCTGCTCGGCCCAGCCCGGATGGGGGCTGACGTACGGTTCGATCGCCACCCGGCCCTGGCCGACGAGGGCGCCGGCCGGGTCGAACAGCAGCGCCCGGACGCTCTGCGTCCCGACGTCGATCGCGAGGAGATGATCGCGCTGGCTGCCAGTCACGCCCGCTGCCCGCTCTCCACGCTCTCCGTGGCCACCACCAGTTCGTTCGCCGCCAGTTCCGGCCCCGCGCC
>VEOW01000193.1 GCA_012026785.1 Chloroflexota bacterium
CAACACCGCGACGGCGACTCGCCAGAACTACGACTACGACAGCGATGGCATCGCCACCGCGGACGGGACCACGGACGTCGACAGCGCCGCGGTCGATGTGACGTTCTCGAGCGATCCGACGACCGAGATCGACGAGTGCGTCACGGTCACCGACACCAACGCCGTTACCCTGCTCAACCCAACCGGTGAGCTCGGCGTGGTGTGTGTCGGCGACACGCTGCCGGCGGAGTTCGACTACAGCCTGTTCCTGGGCGGGTACAGCGCTCCCGAGGAGTGCGGTCCGCACGACGTGCCGAACACCGCGACGTTCGTGGCCAACGATACGGGTGCCACGGATGACGCAACCTGGAACGTCCATATCGACGTTCCGTGCCCCGAGGGCTGCACGCTCACCCTCGGCTACTGGAAGACCCATAACGAGGCGTTCTGGGGCGGCGCTCCGGAAGATCCGAACTGGTACCTCATCGGTGACGTCGATGGCGACGGCACGTCGGAGGGTCCGAACGAGGACTTCTTCGACACCGGAGATACCTGGTTCGAGGTCTTCTGGACCAACGTCGCCGGGCGGCCGTACTACCAGCTGGCCCACCAGTGGATGGCGGCCTACCTGAACAAGCTGTCGATCGAGGACATCGGCGGCAGCATCCCGTCGGAGGTCCAGGACGCGCTCGATGACGGCGCCGCGCTGCTCGACGAGTACGACGGCTCCGAGCCGAACAAGAGCCCCGACATCAAGGGCAAGGACGCCAAGACGATCCGCGCCATGTTCGTTGACCTCGCCGGGATCCTCGGTGAGTTCAACGAGGGTGACGCCGAGGGCGGACCGGGCCATTGCGACGAGGACGTGACGAGCTCGTTCACGCTGTCGTCGGCCGGGTTCGTCTTCCTGCCGCTCGGCCTGCTGCCGCTCGGCATCCAGGCCCTGCGACGGCGGCGCCGGATGTCGTAATTCGAGCCGCTGAAGATCGAGGGGCCCGGCCACCGGCCGGGCCCTTTCGATTCAGGCGGCGAGGTCGCGGCGGCCGAAGGCCCAGACGGCGGCGGCCCAGCAGATGATCGCGACGGCCGAGAACAGCGCCAGGTCGCCGAGCGGCATGACGCCGCCGTCGATGATCGCGGTCGTGTCGAAGTGACCGAAGGCCGAGAGCGTCAGCAGCCAGTCGACATCCGCCTCGATCTGGCCGACGACGTACGCCAGGTACATCGCCAGCAGGATCCCGACCGTGATCGCAGCCGCACGACCGCGTGACAACGTGACCACCGAGAGGAGCGTTGCGATCGCGGCGATCGCGCAGCCGAAGGCCGTGGCCAGCGGCACCACCATCAGGAACCGTCCAGCGTCGAAGCCGGCGCCGACGAGCGCGCCCACGAGGACCACGCCGATGACGGTCGCGAGCGCGATGACGAAGATCACCACTAGCTGCACCAGGATCGCCAGTGCGAGATAGCGCCGGCGCGGCATCGGCGTCGAGATCACGAGCTCCAGGAAGCCGCGGTCGAGGTCGGCGGCCACGGGCCGCGTCGCCGTCAGGACCCCGACGATCGCGGCCAGGATCGGCCACAGCCAGATGCCGATGTAGGTCGAGAAGAAGACGCCTGGCTGGGCCAGGCTGCCGGTCATCCCGAAGGCCGCCAGGAACTCCTTCGGGAACAGCTTCATGTACTCGTCGATGGCCGCGAAGTTCTCGCGCATCATCGGGTAGAAGAGGCCCATCGTCCCCGCGTACACGAACGTCACGACGCCCAGCCAGATCGTCAAGGCTCGAGTGCGGCGAAGCTCGAGCCGGAACGTCGCGAGCGTCATCGGGGCACCTCCACCGCCACCTGGGGCCGGGTGGCCAGGTCATCGGGCGAAGCCGACTGGCCGTCGTAGTAGCGGAGGAAGACGTCCTCGACGTCAGGCGTCGTGATCGAGACGTCGACGACCTTCAGCGACCCAAGCCGCCGCAGGAGGGGGTTCACGTCGCCCCGGACCATCAGGTGGATGTCGCGGCTGCGCGCCGACACCACCTCGACGTTCGCGATCTCGAACGAGCCAGGCGGCGCCGGCGCCGCGAGCACCAGGTTCACCGATCGCCAGTGCTCGGCGAGCAGCGCCTGGACGGTCGAGATCTCGATCAGCCGGCCTTCGCGGATGATCCCGACCCGATCGCACGCCCGCTCGACCTCCTGGAGGTTGTGCGATGACAGGAACACCGTTCGGCCGGCAGCGCGAGCTTCGGCGGTGAGCGCCAGGAACTCGCGCTGCATCAATGGATCCAGCCCGGTTGTCGGCTCGTCGAGGACGAGCAGCTGCTCGTGGCCCATGAACGCCGCCACGACCGCGATCTTCTGGCGATTGCCGCGCGACAGCTTTCGAACCGGGATGGTCGGGTCCAGTTCCAGGCGCTCGGCGATTCGACGCCAGGCCCCTCGTTCGAGGCCGCGCAGCGAGGCGAGGAGGTCGAGCTGCTCGCCGGCGCTCAGCTCGCCGAGGAAGCCCGGATCGCTGCCGACGTACGACAGCTGGGCGTGAACCCGCGGCGCCTCGCGCCAGACGTCCAGCCCGAAGATCGAAGCCCGCCCGGCGGTCGGTCGAAGGAGCCCCAGGAGCGTTCGAATGGTCGTCGTCTTCCCGGCGCCGTTGGGACCCAGGAAGCCGAAGACCTCGTGCTCGCGGACCGTGAAGTTCAGCTCGACGACGCCGCGCCGGGTCCCGTATGACTTGGTGAGGTTGACGACCTCGATGACGTCGCCCATCGACGGGCTCCTCGTGCGTGGCCGAACCGACTCAGCGTGGGCTCGCCGAGTCGGCGCGGGAAGTGCCGTCGGTCATGCCCGGAGCGGTTCGATCGTCCGTTGCGCGGATCGCCCGGGCGGCGCACCGTGGGCGGGCGAGTCAGCGCTGCGTCCCGGGAAACGGGGTCGAAGACATGACGACGACGGAGCTCTCGGCGGACCAGCTGTACCACCCGACCGACCTGGCCGACCTGGCGTTCGAAACGACCGCCGATCTCGCACCGCTGGACGAGATCGTCGGGCACGCGCGAGCGATCGAGGCCGTGGAGCTCGGGGTCGCGATGCGGGCCCAGGGCTTCAACGTCTTCGCGATGGGCCGCGAGGGTGTCGGCAAGCACACGGCCGTCCAGCAGTTCCTCGCGGCGCGCGCCGCGACCGAGCCGGTTCCACCCGACGCCTGCTACCTCTACAACTTCGACGATCCGCGGCGGCCGCGCCTGCTGACGCTCCCGGCCGGCCGTGGCGCG
>VEOW01000170.1 GCA_012026785.1 Chloroflexota bacterium
CAGCGACGTCTCGCGATGGAAGACCTGGTGGTAGGTGAAGTGCGACCCACCGGCGCCGTAGTCGTTGAGGAAGCCGGCCATGTCGGCCAGGCCCTCGTCGACCCACGACAGCTCGCCGGGGTCGGAGTAGTTCATCAGCAGGTGCTCGAGCTCGTGGGCGATGACGCCCTCGTAGAGGTTCGGGACGGCCGCGTCGTCGCCGACCCGGTTCTCCCAGTCATACGCGTCGACGACGATGACGTTCATGCCCGCGTCGGTGATGTACTCCGGCGCGAAGTACCCAGCGGTGTACACCGTCTCGGTGCAGTCGTAGTAGAACGAGTCCTGGACGTTGTAGACCAGGACGACGAGCGAATCGCTCGCGGGGTCGGCCGAGGCGGCATCCATCTCGCCGAAGTGGGCCTCATCGACCGCGACGATCTGGTCCCGCAGCTGGTCGCCGAGGTACTCGATGTCTTCCGGCGTGATGACGTAGTCCTGCCACTCGTTCTCGGCGCAGGGCTCGAAGTCGTCGCCGGTGTTCCAGTCCCACCGAGGGTCGAGGCTCTCGACGGTGGTGTTCTCGTCGAGCGTGAACGCTCCGGTGGGGACGTAGATGTAGACGGGGGTCCCGGACGTCGTTGCGTCGTCGTAGACCCTGACGAACTCCTGCTCGTAGGTGCCCCCGGCCTCGCTGTCGTTGATGTCGATCGTGATCGTCGGGTCGCCGGGCACGCCCGACGACGCTGCCATGGCAACCGGGACGGCCGCCCCGAACAGACTCGCCACCAGGGCAGTCGTCGTCAGGGCAGCCAGCCATCGATGTCTCATCCCGTGTCTCCTCCAAACGGCCGCGTCGGCTCCGAGCGGCGTCGCGCGGCATGACTCGGTAGCGTCCGCACCGGGACGAAGTGCTCGCTGGAGCGCCGAACATAGCACCGTCCCGTGTGGCTCGCCCGTCAACCGCCGGACGCCGGTGCCCGCATGCACCGGGCGCCGCGCGGACCTCGCCCGGACTCCGCCGCCGACCCTGCACTGGACGCACGATTCTTCGCCTGGAATGCCGCCGCGGCCTCCCCGCAGCCGCGCAGAAGCGCCCCAGCCAATGAATCGATCGTCAGGCGCTCGGTCCCTCGCCCGAAGGTCGCCGCGCCAGGGTTCGAACGAAGAATCGAGCGTGAGATGCACGGTCGTCGCCCGGAACCTCGCGGAGCGTGAGATGCACGGTCGTCAGCCGGGGTCCGGCGCGCAGGCTGGCACGGCCTTGGGATGCCGTTGAAGCCTTGATTCACTCGCCCAGCGGTGACACGATGCGCTTGCCGCCGCGGCCGTCGAGACAGGGGCGACCCGCGGGACATCGGCGTGGACCAATTGGAGGCACCGGGGCCTGCGCGTCGCTCCTGCGGCGACGAGCGTCCACCCCCGGTGGGAAGGAGGTTCCGCCCGTGGCCGAACGCGTCAGCTTGACCGTCAACGGCAAACGCCACCAGTTGGACGTCGAACCCAGACGTCTCCTGGTCCAGGTCCTGCGCGAGGACCTGGGCCTGACCGGGACCCACGTCGGCTGCGACACCAGCCAGTGCGGTGCCTGCACGGTCATCCTCGACGGCGCCGCCGTGAAGTCGTGCACCGTCCTCGCCGTCCAGGCCGACGGTTCGAACGTCGGGACCATCGAGGGTCTCACGCCCGCCGACGGCCTCCACCCGATCCAACAGGCGTTCTGGGAGCAGCATGGCCTGCAGTGCGGCTTCTGCACGCCGGGCATGATCATGACCGCGGCCGACCTGCTGGCCCGCAACCCCGATCCGACCGACGGTGAGATTCGCCACGCCCTGACCGGCAACTACTGCCGCTGCACGGGCTACCAGAACATCGTGGCGGCCATCCGGACCGCCGCGGACGAGATCCGAACGGGCGCCGGCGCAGTGCCGGCCGAGGCCGAGGCCGGCGCGACGAGCGCCGTCGCGGCAGGGTAGGGGGCCGAAGCGATGGCCACCGAGCTCGTCGGCACGCCCGTCAAGCGCGTCGAGGATCGACGCCCCTTCTCCGGTATGGGTCGCTACCTCGACGAGATCGCCATGCCCGGCATGGTCCACATGGCGATCGTCCGGAGCCCCTACGCCCACGCCAACATCAAGAAGGTCGACACCAGCATCGCCCGCTCGATGCCCGGCGTCGTCGACGTCCTGACCGGGGCGGACGTCCC
>VEOW01000038.1 GCA_012026785.1 Chloroflexota bacterium
GCCTGGACCTGCTCGATCCGCGCTCGCCGGTGCGGCTGGAGCGCCCCGCTGGGGTGGGGGACCGGCCGGCGGTCATGGCGACCGCCCGCGTCGGTAGCGACTATGCCCCCGAGCCGTGGCGCGCGCTGCCGTGGCGGTTCGTCGATCCGGGGAGCCCGGCGCTGTCGGGCCCGCCCCTCCCGGGCAGCGTCGTTCGACCCCGCTAGCCGGCCACGCCATGGACCAGCGCTCGATCGAGATCTTGGAGTTCCCGCTCGTCCGGGCGCGGCTCGCCGAGCGGACGTCGTTCGGGCCCAGCCGCCGGCTCGCCGCGGCGCTCGCGCCCGAATCGGATCCCGTGCTGGTCGCGCGCGCCCTCGACGAGACCGACGAGGCCCGGGCGCTGCTCATGGCCCGTCCCGGCGCGGGGGTGGCCGGCGCACGCGACATCGGGCCGTGGATCGACCGGGCCGCCCGCGGCGGCCGCCTCGACCCGACCCACTTCCTCGAAATCGGGGCGACGCTCGATGCGATCGCCCGCCTGAAGCCGATCCTGGCCGAGGTCCGGACGCCGCTGCTGCGTGACCTCGGGCGCGAGCTCCATCCGCTGCCGGCGATCGCGTCCTCGCTGGCCCGCTCGTTCGACCCCGCGGGCGAGCTGCTCGACACCGCGTCGGCCCGGCTCGGCGGGCTGCGGGCGGCCGTCCGGATCGCCTTCGACCGGCTGAAGCGCCGGCTCGACACGATCGTCGGCGGCGAGCTGGCGGGTGCCCTGCAGGAGCCGATCGTCACGATGCGCAACGGCCGCTACGTCGTGCCCGTCCGGGCCGAGGCCAGGGGCCGCGTCAAGGGCATCGTCCACGACGCATCGGGCAGCGGCCAGACCCTGTTCGTCGAGCCGCTCGCGATCGTCGAGCTCGGCAACGCCTGGCGCGAGGCCCAGGCCGCCGAGCGCGAGGAGATCGAGCGCATCCTCGATGAGCTGTCGACCCTTGTCGGCGGGAGCGCCGGACCGCTCCGCGAGAGCCTCGCCGCGCTGGCCCGCTTCGACCTCTGGCTGGCCAAGGCCGGCCTGGCGGCCGACATGGACGCGGTCCGGGCCGAGACCACCGAGCGCGCCGAGGTGGTCCTGCTGTCGGCCCGCCATCCCGGCCTGAGCGGCCACGTCGTGCCGATCGATGTTCGCCTCGGGGACGGCTTCACGGCGCTCGTCGTGACCGGCCCCAACACCGGCGGCAAGACCGTCACCCTGCGGACCCTCGGGCTCCTGGCGGTGATGCACCAGGCCGGGTTGCACATCCCGGCCGCGGCCGGCAGCCGCCTGCCGGTCTTTCGAAGCGTCTTCGCCGACATCGGCGACGAGCAGTCGATCGCCCAGTCGCTGTCGACCTTCTCGGGCCACATGCGCTCGATCATCCGGATCGTCGCGGAGGCGGGACCGGGCACGCTCGTGCTGCTCGACGAGCTCGGCGCCGGGACCGACCCGACCGAGGGCTCGGCGCTGGCCCAGGCGCTCCTCGACCACTTCATCCGGGCCGGCGCGCTCGTTGCCGCGACGACCCACTACGCCGAGCTCAAGGCCTACGCCCACACGACGCCGGGCGCGATGAACGCCGCGGTCGACTTCGACCTCGAGACGCTGAGCCCGACCTACCACCTGACGATCGGCCTGCCCGGCGGCTCGCAGGCCTTTGCGATCGCCGAGCGTCTCGGGCTGCCAGACGCGATCGTGGGCGATGCCCGGTCCAGGTTGTCGGAGTCGCAGCGGGCCTTCGAAGCCACCCTCGCCCGGATCCGCGAGGCGGAGGGCGAGACGGCCGATGCGCTGGCGCAGGCGCGCACGGAGCAGGCCCGCGCGGCCGAGGCGCTGCGGACGGCCGACGAGGAGCGGCGGCGCGCTCGCCGAGAGCGCGATGAGATCGCACGGCGGGCGCGCGAGGAGGCCGAGCGGCTTGTCGCCGACCTGCGATCGGAGCTGGAGGCCGCTCGGCGGTCGCTCGAGCGGGGTCAGCTGACCGCCCCGGGCATCGATGCCGTGCTGGAGCGTGCCGAGGCGCGCCTCGGACAGCTGCCCGCACCCGCGGACGTCGCGCCGCCACCTGCGGCGGGTGAGCGCGCTCCCGCCTGGCGGGTCGGCGACCTCGCCCGCAGTCGCTCCGGCGGCTGGGGCGGCCGCATCGCCTCGCTCGAAGCCAAGAGCCGCCGGGCGACCCTCGAGGCCGGCGCGCTGCGCGTCAGCGTCGAGCTCGACGACCTCGAGCGGCCCCCCTCAGGCTCGGCGGGGGAGGCGGCCACTGCAGCGGGGGTGGCGGGCGGTCCCGGTCCCTCGACGAACGTCGCGGCGCTCCGGCTCGCCCGGGCCCGCAGCGTGCCGATGTCGCTCGACATCCGCGGCGCCCGCGTCGACGAGGCCCTCGACGCGCTGGATCGCTACCTCGAGGACGCCTCACTGGCCGGGCTGGAGCGGGTGACGGTCATCCACGGCCTCGGCACGGGCGCCCTGCGCGACGCGGTCCGCTCCGAGTCGTCAGGGCACCCGCTCGTCAAGGCAGTCCGGGCCGGCGAGCGGGGCGAGGGTGGCGACGGGGTGACCGTCGTCCAGCGCGGCTAGCGGCGCGGGCGGAAGCGGCGTGCGAGGCCCAGCGCGGCGGCCGGCAGGAGCAGCGGCAGGAACAGTGCCGGGACCTCGACGTAGTCGCCGTGTGGACTGGTGAGCGATGGCAGGATCGTCGGCAGCGGTTCCTTGGTCGGCTTCGGCCCGCCGCCACCGCCACCGCC
>VEOW01000212.1 GCA_012026785.1 Chloroflexota bacterium
GCAGGTGCGGGCGTGGCCGTCGGGGCAGGCGTCGGGGTGGGGGCAGGTGTCGGCGTTGGGCCAGGAATGGGAAGGACGACGAACGCCAGCGTCTGCGTAGGGAAGGATCCGCTTCCGCACTTCGTCGTGGTCGCCTTGCCGTCCGAGTGATCGAACGCGTTGGCCGTCCAGGTCATCGCGAGGAGGCTGTTCGTGCTGCCGGTGATCCGGAAGACCGCCTCGTCCGTCGGAGGGCTGCTGCCGACGAGCGCATGGTCGTCGCCGGGGTTCTTGAACGCCACCGTCGAACCCCCTGTCCAGGCCGCGACCCAGGCGTCGAAGGCTGCCCCGGAGGTCTGCCCGTAGACCGAGACGACCTTGACGTCCGAGATGGTGAAGCTTGCGGGAACGGCAATCTGGACGCAGGTGATCTCGCTGCCTCCGCCGTTGTCGCCGGTGTTCGTGACCGTGAGTCGGACGTTCGTCTCGGTCGCAACGTAGACCGTCAGCGGCGACGCAGCGATCGTCCATGCCCGGGCCGCGAGGACGGCGCTCGGTGCGACCGCGGCAAGGAGCAGCAGGGGAACCAGCAGGCGAACGAGGCGGCGGGTCGGCATCACGCGCCCGGGCTCATGCAGCACGACGCAGCGGCGCCCAGAGCTGCCCGACACCAGTCTCGGTTCCCGGCAGCGGCGCGTTGGCGTCGTGTTCGATGCCGTCGATGAACACCGTGACGAGGCGCTCGTCGAGCTGCGTTCCCGCGGCATCGCCGAGCCGATTGAGGGCTTCGCGGACATCGAGCGCCTTTCGATATGGCCGCGTCGTGGTCATCGCCGAGAAGGCATCGGCGACCGCGAGGACCCGCGCGATGAGCGGGATGTCGTCGCCTGCGAGGCCGGCCAGGTAGCCCTTGCCGTCCCAGCGCTCGTGGTGGTGCCGGATTCCGTCACGGACCGTGTCGATGTCGGGCAGCTCGCGGACGATCATGTCGCCGAGCGCGACGTGCTGCTGGATGACGCCCATCTCATCGGACGTCAGGCGGCCGGGCTTCCGCAGGATCTCATCGGGGATGCCGATCTTGCCGACGTCGTGCAGCAGGCCCGAGACGTGGATCGTACGCAGCAGCTCGTCGTCCAGTTCCAGTCGACCGGCCAGGAACAGTGCATAGCGGGCGACGTCCTCCGAATGGCGCTTCGTGTAGCGGTCCTTCGTGTCGACCGCCAGGACGAGCCCCTTGAGGACATCGAAGCTCGAGGCCGCCGCAGGCTGGCTGCCCTCGTCCTGTCGAGCGATCCGGATCGAGTCGCCGCCGCTCGCCTTGGCCTCCTCGAGCGTCCGGACGGCGGCCGAGAGGAGGGTCGTGACGGAGGTGCCGTGCGTCGGGTAGATACACAGCCCGGCGCTGACCGTGATCGGCAGAGCCTCGGTCGTCTCGAACCGAAGCGAGTGCCGTCCAAGCTCCTCGCGAAACGCCTCGACCAAGCCTTGCAGGCTCTCGGCGGTCCGTCCCTTCGAGACCAGCAGGAACTCATCGGGGCCGTAGCGGCCGAGCATCAGCTCCTCTCGCCCGTGAGCCTCGAGCAGGGAGGCGACCTTGACCAGCGCCTCGTCGCCGGCCCGGTGGCCGTGGCTGTCGTTCAGCAGGCGGAAGCCATCGAGATCGATGAGGGCGACGGCGAGCTCGTGTTGCTCCCGGCGGGCCGCCTCGATCTCCTGGGCCAGCAGACCGACCAGGGCGCCGTGATTGAGGGTGTTCGTCAGCGCGTCGCGGCGGCCGGCCTCGATGAGCGCCTCAGCCTGCCGGGTCAACCGGCCCTGGGCGCTGCGGAAGACGAGGTAGAGGGTGATCGAGGCGATGATCGCCGCCGTGATCGTCACCACCACGACATCGCGTCGCAGGGTGTCCAGACCGCCCAGGATCGGTGCAGCGTCTCGCCACATCGCGACGACGAGGGCGACCTGCCCGTCCAGCGACAGTGGCACGTATTCGCGGAGGACGTTCTCCGTTTCGAACCGTGAACCCGGGGCCGCCTCGGCGCTGCCGCCGCCGACGAGCGCCAGCTGCGCCTGCCCCGACTCGATCGCCCGGCGGAAGTCGGCGCCTGGCGCCACCTCGGCCCCGGTGACGCGCGGGTCGCTCGCCGCCACGACGCGGCCCTCCGGCAGCCGGAGCTCGACATGCAGGATCCCGCCCTTGCTCAGAACGGTCGAGATCAGGCCCTCGAGCGCGGCGAGGTCCTCGGCCGGCATCGATGCCGGATCGAGGATCCGGGGGTCGAGGCCCTGGTGGACGAAGCCGCGCACGGTCGAGACGTCGCTCTGGACGATCGCGTCGAGGGTCGATGTCGAGGCGTAGACGCTGACCATGACCGCCTGTGCCGAGGCGGTCACGCCGACCACCGCCAGGAGCACGCCGAACACGATCGTCAGCAGCACTGGCCGAGGAGCTCGCGGACGCGCGCCGAACGAGGCGGCCGGGGACGTCGGCGTCATGACGGGGACGGTACGGACCATCGTCGGCGTTCGACATAGGACGAAGGTCCCGGTGAGTCCCGGCCGCCGACCGGCGGATGCGACAATCCGCGGCGTGGAGGTCACCCCGATCGACGCCGCGCCGGTGGTGGTCGTCGTCGGCAGCCTGAACGTCGACCAGATCGCCTACACCTCGCGGGTGCCCGCCGCGGGCGAGACGGTGATGGGCGACCGCTACGTCATGGGCTTCGGCGGCAAGGGCGCCAACCAGGCGGTCATGGCCCGCCGCCTCGGCGCCGGGGTCGAGTTCGTCGGAGCGCTGGGCGAGGACGTCTTCGCTGACATGACGATCGACAACATGGCCGGCCAGGGCATCGACACGCGGTTCATCGCGCGCGTCCCGGGTTCGAGCGGTGTCGCGCCGATCTGGGTCGAGCCCGATGGGACCAACCGGATCATCGTCGTCGCCGGCGCGAACGACCGGGTCGAACCCGGGGTTGCCGCCGACGCCGTCCGATCCCTCGAGCGGGTCGACGTCGTCGTCGGACAGCTCGAGATCCCGCAGGCTGCGACCGCCGCCGCCTTCGGGGCCGCCCGCCAGCGCGGCGTCCCGACGATCCTCAACCCGGCACCCGCGGCCGCGCTCGACTCGGGGCTGCTCGCCGTGACCGACTGGCTGATCCCGAACGAAACCGAGTTCGCGATCCTCGCCGGAGAGGGCCACACTGGCCAAGGCGGCGCCGGCGATCGTGACCGTTATCGCCGGTTCGCGGAGCGGACGGGGACACGCCTCGTGGTGACGCTGGGCAGCGAGGGCGCCCTGCTCGTCGGTCGTGATGGCGACGATGAGCTCGTTCCGGCGACGCCGGTCACGCCGATTGACACGACCGGTGCCGGAGACGCGTTCGTCGGCGCCTTCGCCTACGGCCTGGCGGCCGGCCTGCCGGAGCTCGAGGCCGTGCGCCTCGGGGTCGCGCTCGCCTCGGACAGCGTCACGAAGCCCGGGACCCAGACCTCGTTCGCCACCCCGGAGCGGGCGGCCGAGCTGCTCGGCGTCGTCCTGGCCCGAATCTGACCGGGGCTACTCCTCGAAGCGTTCCCAGCCGCCGGCGTCGCCGGGGATGAAGAACGCCTCGTCGGGGAAGCACCAGGCCCACTGCTCGCCGGGCTGGGCGGACCGGATGAGGGCGTGGCCGGCCTCGGCAGCGTGACGCGAGGCGTGGCGATTGGGGCTGTTGTCGCAGCAGCCGGTGCGGCCGCAGACCAGGCACTGCCGGAGGTGAACCCAGGTGCTGCCCATCTCGACGCACGTCGGGCAGACATCGAGCGGCGGCTCGACCTCGATGGCGGTCGCGAAATGGGGACACGGGAGGCTCACGGACAGCAGGGTAGCGGCTCGGCGTCCGGCAGTGGCCACACCGCTTGATTTCGGGCGCGAGGTGTGGAATCTGTATTGTTCCCTGCAACTCCGCGCTGTGGCACGCGTTCCACTCCAGGGAGCACGCGACACGATGACCAGTCAGATCGAGGATGTCCTCGCCACGTGGAGAGAGGCCGAGCGGATGCTCGAGGCGCTGCCGGGCGACGAACCGGTTCGCGACCACGTCGCCGTGGCGGTTGACGAGCTACGCGAGCTTCACCACCGGCTGTTCGATGCCAAAGGTCAGACCAATCACAAGATCACCGCGACGCGGGCCACGCTCGCACGCGCGCGCGGCGTCCTCCTCGAGGCGAACCGTCGTCTCGCGACCGGCGAAGGCCTTCGAATGCTCGAGGAAGAGCAGACGGCCTGACCTGGCGGAGAGGGTGGGATTCGAACCCACGGGCTCTTGCGAGCCGCCTGTTTTCAAGACAGGACCGTTCAACCGCTCCGGCACCTCTCCGCGTTCGAGGATACCAACCGGGGGCGGGAACCCTATCGGCCGGTGGCCTTGATGACGACCGTGCCCGCGATGAGGTCGTGCCAGGTACGGCGCCGGCTGTCGAGGAACATCCAGACGTAGCCGATGTAGAAGACGATCCCCGAAACCCAGTAGCCGACCAGCCGCAAGAGCGCGGCACCCCAGCCGACCGGCCCGCCGTCGCGATCGCGAACGACCCGGATCCCGAAGACCCGCATCCCCGGCGTCTGCCCGCCGTTGGCCCAGAAGAACGGGAAGTAGATGATGCTGACCACGAAGATCGCGAGGAGCCACAGCAGCACGACCCCGATCGCGCCGGCGCTGAGCTCGGGGTTTCGTGGGTCGCTGATGTCGAGCCCGGCGATGATCCCGGCGATGAGGAAGATCGACAGCGCCACGAAGATCGCGCCCAGGATCAGGCCGTCGATGATGTAGGCGACGAGTCGCTCGCCGAACGTCGCCCACTCGACGCCCGGCGCCGGCCCGGGCGCCTCCGGCGGGGCCTGCCAGCTCGTCGACGTCCCGGTCTGCTGTTGATCCGTCATCGTTCCAGCTCCTCGGGACGCCCGAAAAATGCTCAGCCTGACTCGATGCTACTCCTGCCCAGGTAGGGCCGAAGGACCTCCGGCACGTTCAGGCCGCCGTCGGGGCGCTGGTACGTCTCGAGGATCGCGGCCACCGTGCGGGCGAGCGCAAGGCCCGAGCCATTGAGGGTGTGGACCAGCTCCGGCTTGGCGCCCGGCTCGGGCCGGTAGCGGATCGCCATGCGTCGCGCCTGGTAGTCACCGAAGTTCGAGCAGGAGCTGACCTCCAGCCACCGCTCGACCCCCGGCGCCCACGTTTCGAGGTCGTACTTGCGCCGCTGGACGAAGCCCATCTCCCGGGTCGCCATGAGGACGACGCGGTAGGCCAGGCCGAGCCGGCGCAGCAGGTCCTCGGCCCGCCCGGTCAGCCATTCGAGCGCATCCGTCGAGGCCTCCGGCCGTTCGAACAGGACCATCTCCACCTTGTCGAACTGGTGGACGCGCATGATCCCTCGGGTGTCCTTCCCCGCGGCGCCGGCCTCCCGGCGGAAGCACGGCGTGTAGGCGGCGTAGCGGATCGGCAGATCGGCCGCCTCGAGGATCTCGTCGCGGTGGAGGTTCGTGACCGGGACCTCGGCCGTCGGGACCAGGTACAGCTCGTCGCGGGTGACGACGTACATCTGGTCTTCCTTGTCCGGAATCTGGCCCGTGCCGCGCGCCGAGTCGGCGTTGACGACGATCGGCGGCCAGATCTCGGTGAAGCCGTTCTCGCGCGTGTGCACGTCGAGGAAGTACGAGATCAGCGCCCGCTCGAGGGCCGCTCCGGCGCCGACATAGACCGGGAAGCCCGAACCGGCGACCTTCGCGCCACGCGCCAGGTCGATCATCCCGCGGCGCTCACCGACCTCCCAGTGCGGCCGCCGCTCCCAGGAGGCGGCGCCGGGCAGGGCGTCCGCGCCGACCTCGCCGTCGAGCGGCTGGATCCGCGGCAGCTGCTCGCCCCAGGTGCGGATGGTGACGTTGGCCTCCTCGCCGCCGACCGGGACGTCCGGCTCGGCCGGATTCGGGATCCGGAGCAGGAGGTCCTCGAGCTCGGCCTCGGTCGTCGCGAGGTCGGCCTCCAGGCCGTCGAGGCGGGCACCGATGTCGGTCGAGCGGGCCTTGAGCTCCGCGACCTCGGTTCCATTCGGCGATGCGTCGCCCTTGATCGCCTCGCCGATCCGCTTCGAGATGGCGTTGCGCTCCGCGCGCAGGCCGTCGGCCTCGCCCTGCAGCTCGCGGCGGCGGGCGTCCGCAGCCAGCGCGGCATCGACGATGGCCGGATCCTCGCCCTTGTCGATCGCCCCGCGCCGGATCGCCTCCGGGTCCTCTCGCAGCCGCTGTACCCCGACGCTCATTCGGCCTCCTCGACGGGCCCCTCCTCGACGGCTAGTGTGCCGCCCGCGGCGCCCTCTCGCAGGCGACCCACGACGAACGCCGCGTCGAGGCTCGCCAGCAGCCAGCCCGCCCGCGGGCCATTCAAACGTCCCAGGAACGCCCGGTACAGCGCCTCGAACGCCAACCGGGGGTGGAGGCCC
>VEOW01000047.1 GCA_012026785.1 Chloroflexota bacterium
CTGCTCCGCGAGGAGGGCGCCACCCACGTCGGTTGCGCGACCGACCAGGTCATCGAGTCGTTCCGGAACGAGATGTGGCCCGGCTACAAGTCGTCGGCCGGCATGCCGCCCGAGCTGCTGGCCCAGTTCCCGATCGCCGAGGCGGCCATCGAGGCCCTCGGGCTCGTCGTCTGGCCGATGGTCGAGTTCGAGGCCGACGACGCGATCGCCGCCGCCTGCGCGAGATTCGCCGCGGACCCTCGCGTCGAGCAGGTCCTCGTCTGCACGCCCGACAAGGACATGGCCCAGCTCGTCGACGACGCTCGCGTCGTCCTGCTCGACCGGCGGCGCCGGATCGTCTACGACGACGCGGCCGTTCGGGAGAAGTGGGGCGTGCCGCCGGCGGCCATTCCCGATTGGCTGGCGCTCGTCGGCGATTCGTCCGACGGCTATCCCGGGCTGCCGGGCTGGGGTGCGAAGTCGGCCGCGGCGGTCCTGTCGCGCTATGGCTCCCTCGAGGCCATCCCCGAGAAGGCGTCTGCCTGGGATGTCCCGGCCGTACGGGGCGCCAAGGCCGTCAGCCTGGCGGCGACCCTCCGGGAGCAGTGGGACGCGGCGCTCCTGTTTCGATCACTCGCCCGGCTGCGGACCATCGAGGACGGCGTCGCCATTCCGCAAGCGGACATCGACGATCTCGAATGGCGAGGCGCGCCGCGCGAGGCGTGGCTGGCGTTCTGCGAGCGATGGGACCTGCAGCGGTTGGTCAAACGGCCACATCGCTGGCGGGACTGAGTCGCCGAAGGCACCCGCCAGCCGTTCAGCGACCGACGGGATAGCCCTCGAACTCGACCCAGTTGCTGGCGGGGCGGCAGTAGAGGATCTCGAAGTCGCTCTCTCGGGTCAGATCTTCGAATGCTCCACAGACGACGCAGCGATCGATGTCGACGTCACGTTGGCGCACGGGGCACCAGACGCGCCCGTGGTCGACGATGTGGCCGTCGGTTCGGTGCTGCTTTCTCGTGAGCAGTTGCATGAATTCAATCCCTCGCTCGGTCCCTTCGGCCATAGGTTGCGGAATCAGGGGCGCGAGGCAACAGGGCCGAACGATGCAAGCCGGCGGGTCGGAGGTCCGGTGGGGTGCGGGCCTTACGGACCGATCAGGCGCAGCAGCTCGGGGTGATGCCGCGGCGGCGCGGCGAGGATGCCGATCGACTTCGGCCCGCGAGCGATATCGAACCACGGCCCGCCGGCGAGGTCAGTCACCGTCGCGCCGCCGCGCTCGGCGATCAGGCCGGCCGCCGCGATGTCCCAGGCGGACAGGCCGCCCTGCTGGACGAAGGCATCGAACCGGCCATTGCCGACGTAGGCCAGCGCGAGGGCCGCCGAGCCCATCGATCTCGACACCCGGATCGCCTTGCGAACCGCCCGCGAGCGAGCGTTGACGTTCCGGCCGCTGAGGGCCATCGACACCACGAGGTCGGACAGCTGCTCCTTGCCCGAGGTCGCGATCGACTCGCCATCGAGCGTCGCCGGCCCGGCGGCCGTTGCCGCGAAGGTCTCGCCCCGGACCGGGTCGTGGATGACGGCGACGAGCGGCCGGCCGTCCTCGACCAGGGCGATCGAGACACAGTAGAACGGGATCCCGTTGGCGTAGTTGATCGTGCCGTCGAGCGGGTCGACGATCCAGACCCGACCGACTCCGGCGGTCGGCGATGCCCCACCCCGGGCGCGATGCTCGCCGGTCTCCTCGCCCAGCAGTCCGTCGTCCGGGTGCTCCCGCCGAATCGCCTCGAAGATCAGCGCCTCCGAGAGATGGTCGACCTCGGTCACGATGTCCTTGGCCGACTTGTAGTCGACCCGCTCGACCCGCTGGGAGCGGTCCAGCAGCAGCCGCCCGGCCCGGGCCGCGAGCTGGATCGCGAACGCGAGGTCGTCCGATGGTGACCCGCTGGTCACGGCGACCGGCACTCGGCGACGAGCGCGACGGGCGACGCCCCGAAGCGAGTCACCATGGTCGTGAAGCGAAGTTCCTCGCCGGCGCCGATGACGGGCGTCTGGACGACCTGGCGAGCCCCACCGGCGGGCCGCGCCGCCTCGAGAATCTGGCAGGTCGTCGCTGCATCGCGCGTGCCCTGGTTGGTGACGACGAGGGTCACGGCGAGCCCCGATTCCTGCGGCTCGACGCCGACGAGGTAGCCGACGAACGGACCGGTGCCGGCGAGGGTGAATCGCGCCAGCACCGTGAGCACGACGACCGCGACAATGATCCCGAGGGCCGCGATGCCATGGACCTGGGTGGCCGAGGGCTGGGCCAGCTCGAGGGGATTGCACTCGTCGCACAGCCCGTTCTGGGCCGCCACGCCCGCTCGGCCGCAGCGGATGCACGGATGGGTGAATTCGGGCTCCTCGCGCGGCACGGCGAGGGCGATCGGGGACGGCGTCATTCGAACCGGATGGTGCCACGAACGGCGGCTGCCGGCCGCCGCGGCCTACCAGCGAGCCGTGGCCTCCACGAGGGCGGCGACGTCACGGAGCGTCCGAGCGGTGACGATGGCCTCGTCCGCGCCCCGAGCCTGGAGGTCAGCCCAGGCCTCGGCCGGGCGTTCGACCCACGGGCTACCGGTCAGGGCGTCGACGCCGGTCCGTCCGCCGCCGTGGCCGACGACGACCCGGACGTCGTCCCGGCGACGCCCAGCCGCGTCAAGGCCCTCCAGGTAGCGCGACCGCAACGCATCGAAGCTGGGTTCCTCCGCCGCCCAGCCATCGCCGATTCGCGCCGCAAGATCGACCCCTCGCTTGGACTGGGCCCCGACGAGGATCGGTGGCGGCGGCTCGGGCCTCGGGAAAGCGTGGGCCTCGACGAGCGGATAGAACGGGCTCGGGCGCGTCACCGGCCCCCCGGACCACAGCGCCCGCAGCACCGCGATCGCCTCCTCGAGTCGCCGGACGCGCTCCTCGACCGGCGGGTTCGGAAGCCCGTAGGCGGCCATCGCCCGGTCGCCGCCGCCGATCGCGAGCCCGATTGCCAGCCGGCCGCCGCTGGCGGCCTGGAGGGTCGAGGCCATCCGGGCCAGGACCGCGGGATGGCGGACCATGACGTTGGTCACGAAGGTGCCGAGACCGGCCTGAGGCGTCGTCCCGGCCGCCGCGGCCAGGATCGTCCATTGCTCGAGGACCGGGACGGTCGGGTCGCCCTTGCCGACGAGGTGGTCCCAGGCCCAGATCGCCCGGTAGCCGGCCGCGTCCAGGCGCCGGGCGGCGTCCAGCCATTCGGAGGCCGCCAGGCCGATCGTGCCGATCGCGACGCCGATCGGCAGCCCGGAGCCGGTCACACCGTGCCCGAGCCGCTCACGCCGCCACGGCGTTCAGAGCCCGGTCTCGAACAACCGCACGTCCTCGGGCGTGATCGTGTGACCGTCCCCGCGGGTGGGAGCAAGTGCCGCCCGGGCGCCCAGCGAGTCGAGGTCGGCAGGGAATCGGCCGATCAGGTCGAGGACGACCCCCTGGATGCGCTCGGCGTTCTGGGCGAAGACCTCCAGCACGCTCTGGGCGTCGACCGCCTCGGTGCCCTCGTGGACGCCGGCGTCGTAGTCGGTGATGAGGGCGATGTTCACGACCGCCATGCCAAGCTCGCGGCACAGCCAGGCTTCGGGGTACTGGGTCATCGAGATGACCTCCCAGCCGGCCGCGGCGAACCACTCCGACTCGGCCTTCGTCGAGAAGCGCGGGCCTTCGATGATCACGATGGTGCCGCGCTCGTGGTGGGGGATGCCATGGTCGCGGATCGTCTCGATGGCCAGGGCCCGAAGGGTCGGGTCGTAGATCTCGGCCGAGGACAGGTGGGTGACGATCGGGCCGTCGTAGAACGTGTCCACGCGGTGGCGCGTTCGATCCACGAGCTGATCGCAGACGACGAAATCGCCGGGCTTGACGTGCCGCTGCAGCGAGCCGGCGGCGCACGGCGAGATGACCGCCTTCACGCCCAGCGAGCGCATCGCCCAGACGTTGGCCCGGTAGTTGATCTTGTGGGGCGGGATGGTGTGCCGCCGCCCGTGGCGCGGCAGGAACGCGACCGCGCGCCCGGCGACCGAGGCCAGGAAGAACGAATCGGACGGTGGTCCATAGGGCGTGTCGACCTTGATCTCGCGAACGTCATCGAGGAGCGAGTAGAAGCCCGATCCGCCGAAGACCCCGATCTCCGCCCGGTCCGTCACCGCGCATCCTCCGCTGGCGGCGCCGTCTCGTGCCATCCCGTTCGGGTCGCCCAGGGCGCCAGGCGGGGATTCTAGGCCTCGTGCCGGTGGCGTACGATCAGCGCTGCGGCCCGTCCTCGAGGAGATCGACATGACATCCGACCAGCGGGATCCCAATGCCCAGCCGGAGGCGGCGCGGCCGGGGCAGCCGACGTTCGAGCAGCGCATGGAGCGGTTCGGCCAAGAGGCCGGGGCGGCCGGCGAGCGCCTGGGTCGCGAGGCCGAGGCGGCCGCGCAGCGCTGGTCGCAGGATCCGAACGTCAGCGGCGCCTTCAGTGCCGCCGGCGTGGCGTTCGGGCTGATCGTCCTGGCGATCGGCGCCTGGTTCTTCGCCGACGTCACCCTCGGCATGAGCCTGCCGTCGATCCCGTGGCGCGACCTGTGGCCGCTGGCGCTGATCCTCATCGGCCTCGCGGTCGTCTTCCGAGGCATGGTCCGGCGCGCCTGACGACCGAGTGCCGGCCCAATCGGGACGATGATCCCAGCGTCGAACCCAAGGTCGCCATTCGAGCGCCTGGAGCTGGCGGACTGGCGGCGCCAGATCGCCGACCTGTACGGCGCCATCCGGCGGATCGCCAGCTACGATCCTGAGGAGGCCTGGCGGACCTGGCGTGACGAGCGCGAGCGCCTCTACGTCCACCACCCCCAATCCCCGCTCGCCGCCGAGGCACGCCGGCAGTTCCATGCCCGGGTCTGGACGTACGACCCCGGGCTCCGATTCGAGCTGGCGCTCGTCGCCGAGGCGAGTGGCGAGCCGGAACCGGCGGCGACGCTGCCGGTGAGCACCGGCGGAGCGGTGCGACTCGCGAGGGTCGGCTCGATCCACGTACCGTTCGAGGCGGGGCCGCGGACGCTCGGCGTGTACTGGCTCGACAACTACGCCGGCGGGCTGATCCTGCCGTTCCTCGACGCGACCAACGGGGCCGAGACCTATGCCGCCGGACGCTACCTGTTCGACACGGCCAAGGGCGCCGACCTCGGCGGCGACTCCCGGCTGGGCACGATGGTGGTCGACTTCAACTTCGCCTACCACCCTTCGTGCGCGTTCGACCCGCGGTGGGCCTGCCCGCTTGCGCCCGCGGAGAATCGCCTCGACGTTCGGGTTGAAGCCGGTGAGCGCCTGACGGACCCACCCCCGGAGCTGTAGCCGGGACGCCGATCAGCCGGGAATGGCCTCCTCCGCCGCGGGCTCCGGGATGGCCATGCCCGGGCCGGTGACGAGGACCTCGCCGTAGGTCTTCTCGCCGTGCGCATCCCGGATCACGTAGGCATGGCGGATCTCCGCCACCCCGGAGGCGAGATTCGCGGTGACCGTGCAGTACTTCGTGGCCGACAGCTCGATCGCCCGCCGGAGCGCCTCGGCTGAAACGTCACCCTCGACGGCATGGACGATCAGGATCCGCTCGTAGACATGGGGATGCGGCTCATCGCGCTGCTGGCCCGCAACCCGAACCTCGTAGCTTGTGACCGCCTGGCGCTTCTTGCGCAGGATCGACACGACGTCCATCGCGGTGCAGCCCGCCTGGGCCACGAGCAGCAGCTCGGCCGGACGGGGGGCGCTGTCGCCGGCGGCGTCATCCATGGCGATGACGTGGCCGCTGCTGGTGCGCGCGACGAGCCGCAGGCCGTCGCCTTCGAGCGCGGCAGTGACGGTCTTGAGGGACATGACCCGGCCTCCTTCTCGAAGCACGATGGTCGCCGTGGCGGGCACCGGGTCGAAAGTGACCATCGGCCCGATTTCGGCGGCCGATGGGTCACCCGATACCATCGAGCCGATGGATCTCCCGCCCGCAGTTCCGATTCCGCCCGCCCTCCGGCAGTTTCTCGAGGCGCCGAGTTACGCGGTCCTCTCGACGCTTGGCGTGGATGGGACGCCACACCAGGCGGTCGTGTGGTATCGCCTCGACGACGACGATCGGGTGCTGGTGAACAGCAGCGCCGGGCGCCGCTGGCCGGCAGAGTTGCGGGCGGACTCGCGCTGCGCCTTGGCCGTGATCGACCGCCACGATCCTTTCGCGTGGGTCGGCGTGCAGGGTATCGTCGAGACCGTCGTCGACGACGTCGAGACGGCACGCGACGACATCGTCGCCCTCGCCGAACGCTACGGCGAGGCCACGGACAGCAGCATCGCAAGGTTTCGGTCGCAGCCACGGATCTCGTTCCGCATCCGCGTCGTGGGCATCCACGACCACCTGGAGGATTGATCGTGCCCGTCCGCTTCGGTGCCCAGCTCTGGCCGCAGGGAACCGACTGGCCCACGATGCGTGACGCGGCCGTCGCGGCCGAGGCGGCGGGCGGGGACTCCGTCTGGACCTGGGATCACCTGCTCGCGATCCAGGGCCCGTGGCAGCAGCCGATCTTCGAAGGCTGGATGTCGCTCGCGGCGATCGCCTCGCTGACCTCCCGTGTCCGCCTCGGCCTCATGGTCGGCGCGAACACGTTCCGCAACCCGGGCCTGACGGCCAAGACCGCCACGACGCTGGACCACGTGTCCGATGGTCGAGCCATCCTCGGGATCGGCGGTGCCTGGTTCGAACGGGAGCACGAAGCCTTCGGCATCCCGTTCGGGGCGACGACCGGCGAGCGCCTCGATTGGCTGGACGAGTCCGTCGGGCTCATGCGGCGGCTGCTCAATGGCGAGCTCGTGACCCACGACGGACCGCACTACCGGATGGTCGATGCGCTGTGCGAGCCGCGGCCGATCCAGGAGCGCCTGCCGATCCTCGTCGGCGGCAGCGGCCCGAAGAAGACGCTCCGGACGGTCGCCCGCCACGCCGACGGCTGGAACACCTCGGGCGACCTGGAGACGGTCCAGCGGCTCCTCGAGATCCTCGGCAACCACTGCCAGGACCTGGGGCGGGACCTCGGCGACATCGAACTGACGGTGAGCTTCCCGATGGTGATTCGCGACACGGTGGCCGAAGCGCAGGCGGTGCGAGCCGCCCAGCTGGCCCACAACGGCATGACCGAGCAGTCCAACGCCGTGATCCTGCTCGGGTCGCCGGAACTGGCGGCCGACATGATCCGGCCATACCTGCCGTTGGGCTTCTCGACCGTCATCGCCCGCCTGGCCGCCCCGTTCGACCGCGAGACGATCGACCGAATCGGCGAGGTGTCGGAGCTCCTTGGCTGAGGTCGCCGCCCGAACCGTCATGCTCGCCGGCGGCGTCGGCGGGGCACGACTCGGCCACGGGCTGCAGGCCCACCTCGGCGAGCAACTGACCGTCGTCGTCAACACCGGTGACGACCTCGAGCGCCACGGTCTTCTCGTCTGCCCTGATCACGACACGGTCATGTACACCCTCGCCGGCATCGACAACCGCGAGTGGGGCTGGGGGATCGCGGGCGAGACGTTCGCGACGGCCGAGATGCTCGAGCGGTACGGCGAAGAGAGCTGGTTCCGCCTCGGCGACCGCGACCTCGCGACGCACATCGTCCGGACCGCGCGGCTGCGCGCCGGCGAGCGGCTGACGACGATCTGCCGAGACCTGCAGCGCGCGCTCGGCGTCCGGGCGGCCATCCTGCCGATGACCGACGCGCAGGTTCGAACGGAGGTCCTGACCGAGGACGGCTGGCTCGAGTTCCAGGAGTACTTCGTCCACCGCCACCAGGCGCCCACGGTGACCGACCTGCGATTTCGGGGAATCGAAGACGCCGCCGCCACCCCCGAGGTGCTCGAAGCCCTCGAGGCCTCCGAGCTGATCGTCATCGCGCCCTCGAACCCGTTCGTCTCGGTCCGCCCGATCCTCGCCGTGGACGGCATCGAGGCGGCCCTCCAGGCCGCCCGGGCGCGCGGCGTACCGGTCGTGGCCGTCTCCGGCATCGTCGGCGGCAAGGCGATCAAGGGCCCGGCCGACCGGATGCTCGTCTCGCTGGGGCACGAGGCCAGCGCCCTTGGCGTCGCCCGGCAGTACACCGGGGTCGCCGACGTCTTCGTGCTCGACAACGTGGACGAGACGCTCGCGCCGGCGATCGAGGCGCTCGGCCTGCGGACCGTGGTGACCGACACGATCATGGTCGATGACGCGGGTCGGGCGCGGCTCGCGAGCGCGGTCCTCGCGGCGGCAAACGTCGGGTAGTCCGGCCGCTACGATCGGCAGCGATGGAGCCACACCGCCTCGCCGATCTCTCGCGCCTCTGGGCGGTCGTGCCGATTCGCGGCCTCCACACGTCCAAGACGCGGCTGGGCGAGGGCCTGGACGCCGAGGAGCGCGTCGAGCTGGTGACGGCGATGCTGCGTCGAACCCTGCGAGCGACCCGTGACGCGGCCGCCATCGAAGGGACCGTGGTCGTGACGATGGATCCGGCCGCTGCCGGCCTGGCCAAGGAATACGGCGCGATCGGGCTCGTGGAACGGGCGCCGGGGCTGAACCCGGCGATCGAGGCCGGTCGGTCGCTGGCCGTGGCCCGCGGCGCCACCGCGATCCTGGTCCTGCCGGCCGACATCCCGGGGGTGACCGCCGCGGCGCGCGACGACCTGGCCGATCTGGCCGGCGAACCCGCCGCCGGGGGAGTCGTTGTCATCGTCCCGGATCAGCATGGCGCCGGCACGAATGCCCTCCTCGTCAGCCCCCCGAACCTCATCGCGCCACGGTTCGGCGAGGGCAGCCGGGCCGCCCACGTCGCGGCGGCGCAAGCCGGCGGAGCCCGCCTCATCGAGGCCGACGGCCCGCTCTCGCTCGACATCGACACCCCCGCCGACCTGCTCGCGGCCGAGACCGCGATCGGAGCCCTCGATGGCTGACGTGCCGAATCTCACGCCGCTGCCGGAGCCCGGCCGGATCGAGGTCGTGGCCCTCGAGGGCATCCCCGAGATCCGCCCGGGCGACGACCTGCCGCAGATCATCGTGTCCGCCCTGCGGGCGACGCCCGACGCGTTCCCGCCACGCGACGACGACGTCCTCGTCGTGACCCAGAAGATCGTCTCGAAGGCGGAGGGCGCGAGCGTCGAGCTGGACACCGTCGAGCCGCGGCCGGAGGCCATCGAGTTCGCGGAGCGCTGGGACCGCGACGCCCGCCAGGTCGAGGTGGTTCTCCGGGAGGCCCGGCGGGTCGTTCGAATGGCCAACGGTGTCCTGATCACCGAGACGGCCCACGGCTTCGTCTGCGCCAACGGCGGCGTCGACGCCTCGAACGTTGGGCCCGATAGCGGCTCGATCGTGACCCTGCTGCCCGAGGACCCAGATGCGTCCGCGGGGCGTGTGCGCGCGGCGGTGGCCGAGGCAAGCGGCATCGATGTCCCGGTCATCGTCTCCGACTCGTTCGGCCGCCCGTGGCGCTGCGGGATCGTCGACGTCGCGATCGGCGTATCCGGCCTCGAGCCGCTCCAGGACCTGCGCGGCGAGCCCGATCACGACGGCCGGGTCATGCGCTCCACGGTTCGAGCGATCGCCGACGAGCTCGCGTCGGCGGCGGAGCTCACGTTCGGCAAGCGCGCCGGCCGACCCGTGGCGCTCGTCCGCGGCGCTGCCTTCCGCCGTGGCGAGGGCTCGATCCGCGACGTCCTGATGCCAGCCGAGTTCGACCTCTTCCGTTAACGGCAAAGCACCTCCGAGGTGACGTCGGCGGCGCGCCTCCCAGGAGCACCGACAGGCCGCATGCTGTTCGCGCGCGCTCCTGGGGGGGAGCGCCATCGGCCTTCCGGGCTCCTCGGAGAAGCACGAACCCGCGTGAACGCTCCTGTGAGGAGCAGCCGCGGGCCACCGAGCCTGGTAGCAGGCTCCTGTCAGGATCGTGCGCCGGCCCAGGATTGCGCCGTCCCGCCGGAGACCGAGCCAGGCACAACGGCGATCCCAACTCGGAACGGTTACGCTCGCGAACGTGAAATTCGGGCTGCAGGTCAACTCGTTCACCTGGCCCGGCGGGACGCCGGCCATGGCGGAGACGCTCGCGCGGGTGGTTCGAACGGCCGACGACGTCGGGTTCGACTCTATCTGGGTCATGGACCACTTCTTCCAGATCCGGAGCGTCGGCTCGACCGAGGAGCCGATGCTGGAGGGCAGTACGGCCCTGGGATTCATCGCCGCCCACACGCAACGCGCTCGAATCGGGCTCATGGTCGGCGGCGTCCACTACCGGCATCCGGGACTGTGGGTCAAGGCCGCGACGACGCTCGACGTGCTGTCCGGCGGGCGGGCCTGGCTCGGCATTGGGGCGGCCTGGAACCAGGAGGAGTCCGAGGGCCTCGGCTTCCCGTTCCCGCCGCTCGGCGAACGCTTCGAGCTGCTCGAGGACACGCTCCGGATGGCTCACGAGATGTTCCGTGAGCCGCTCGGCAGCGAGGCGGCGTTCAACGGCACGCACTACCGGGCGTCGCGACTGCTCAACTCGCCGCAGTCGATCTCGCGGCCTCGGGTCCCGATCATGATCGGCGGTGGCGGGGAGCGGAAGACGCTCCGGCTCGTCGCCCGGTACGGCGACGCGACGAACGTCTTCGGCGGGCCGGAGAAGATCCACCACAAGTGGGAGGTCCTGCGGCGGCACTGCGAGGACGTCGGCCGCCCATTCGAGGAGATCGAGCGCTCGACGCTCCAGGGCCGCCTCGACGTCTCGGAGGATGGCCGCGGCGGAGCCGCCAGCCCGGCCGAGCTCGTCGACCGGTTCGCGGAGCTCGGTGACGCGGGGGCGCAGCACATCCTGTTCAGCGTCCGCGACGTCTGGCAGACCGAGAAGCTGGAGCTTCTGGGGCGAACGGTGCTGCCGCAGCTGCGCGACGCCTGAGCGCCCGACCGTGATCGTGAGCCAACGATACTCCCCCCGGGTATACGACCCGTGCTAGACTTGCGTCAATGAGCAAACAGGACGCCGGCAACGCCAACGGGACGGGCGCCGGCGCGACGAGCGGCGCCCGGAAGGGCGCGGCGAGCAAGCCCAAGACGGATTCGCCATTCGGCGGCCTGACGATCGACTTCGGTCGAGGTGGTGGTGCGGGTGGCGGCGGCGTCGCGCCGGCACTGCCGACCATCCAGATTGCCGAGGCACCGCCCTCCGCCGTGCCGGCGACGGGTGGCCCCGCGACACAGCCTGCTGAGCAGGGCCGGACCGAGAGCAAGCTGATCATCGTCGGCTCCGGGCCGGCCGGCCTCACGGCCGCGATCTACGCTGCCCGCGCCAACCTCGAGCCGATCGTCCTCGGCGGCACCACCCCCGGCGGCCAGCTGATGCTGACCAGCGACGTCGAGAACTACCCGGGCTTCCCCGAGGGCATCCAGGGCCCCGAGCTGCTGGCCCTGTTCCGGGCCCAGGCCGAGCGCTTCGGCACCCTCGTGCTCGACGTGGACGTCGACGCGGTGGACCTGTCGGGCCGGCCGTTCCGGCTGTGGGCCCGGGGCGTGGAGTACAAGGCCGAGAGCGTCATCGTCGCCACCGGCGCCTCGGCGATGTGGCTCGGGCTGGAGAGCGAGACCCGCCTCCGGGGCCGCGGCGTGTCCGCCTGTGCGACGTGCGACGGGTTCTTCTTCCGCGATCGCGAGATCGGCGTCGTGGGTGGCGGCGACACCGCCTTCGAGGAGGCGACCTACCTGACTCGTTTTGCCTCGAAGATCCACTTGCTGCACCGGCGGGACACCTTCCGGGCCAGCAAGATCATGGTCGACCGGGCGAAGGACCACCCCAAGATCGATATCCACACCAACGTCGTCATCGACAAGGTGCTGGGGGACGAGAAGGTTTCGGGTGTCCGCCTCCGCGATACCGAGACCGGCGAGCAGTCCGAGATGCCGCTCGATGGGCTGTTCATCGCCATCGGCCACCGGCCCAATACCGACGCCTTCCGCGACTGGCTGGACGTCGACGAGAAGGGCTATCTGATCGTTCGCGACAAGACGAACACCAAGATCGAGGGCGTGTTCGTGGCCGGCGACGTCCACGACCACCGATACCGGCAGGCCGTCACCGCCGCAGGCGACGGCTGCATGGCCGCCATCGATGCCGAGCGCTGGCTCGAATCCCAGGGGATCACCGAAGCCACCACGCTGACGGCCTGGTAGTCCGCGCCACATGATGGGCCGCGGCTCGGGCATGGGCTTCCAGCGGCGCGTCTCCGCCGCGGGCGGACCAGCCGGCCGGTTCTTCCCGCGCGGCGCGGCGCCGCCCCCGGTTCCGCCCGAGCGCCGCGGCCGGACAACCCGCCGGATCCTGGCGTTCTTCCGGCCGTACCGGTGGCGCGTCGCCGCGGTGATCGTGGCGATTCTCGCGACGAGCCTCCTCGGGTTGATCAACCCGATCCTGCTGAAGCTCCTGATCGACGACGCGATCCCGAACCTCGACTTCAGCCGCCTCAACCTGTACGTCGGGCTGATGATCGCGGTGCCGATCGTGTCGGGCCTGATCGGGATCGGCCAGAGCTACCTCAACAACGTCATCGGCCAGCACGTCATGCAGGACCTGCGGGCCGCGCTCTACGCCCACCTCCAGCGGATGCCGCTGCGGTTCTTCACCGAGACGAAGACCGGCGAGATCCAGAGCCGCCTCGCCAACGACGTCGGCGGGGTCCAGGGGGTCGTGACCGACACCGCGTCGTCGGTCGCCTCGAACCTGGCCGTCGCGATCGGGACGATCATCGCGATGGTCATCATCGACTGGCGCCTGACACTCCTCTCGCTCGGCCTGCTGCCGTTCTTCATGTACCTGACCTACCGGGTCGGCAAGGTCCGGCGGATCGTCAGCACCGAGACCCAGGAAGCCCTGGCCGACATGTCGGCCACGACCCAGGAAACCCTGTCGGTCTCGGGGATGCTGCTGACCAAGACGTTCGGCCAGCAGGACGCGGCGGTCGAGCGCTTCGGCGGGCTCAATCGTCGACTCGCGGCGCTCCAGATCCGGCAGGCGATGGTCGGCCGGTGGTTCTTCATGATCGTCGGCACGATCTTCTCGATCACCCCGGCGTTCGTGTACTGGCTGGCCGGCTGGCTGGCCATTGAGGGCGACCCGACCGCCCCGACGATCGGCGACATCGTGGCCTTCACGACCCTCCAGTCGCGGCTCTTCTTCCCCCTCGGCCAGCTGCTCAACGTCCAGGTCGAGATCCAGGGCGCGCTGGCCCTGTTCGACCGGATCTTCGAATACCTCGAGATGGAGCCCTCCATCGTCGATGCCCCCGACGCGATCGACCTCACCGAGCGCCAGGTCCAGGGCCGGATCCGGTTCCGCGACGTGTCGTTCACCTATCCCACTCCCCCACCCCGGCCGGAGGCCGAACCGGCCGGGGTCGCGCCGGACCCGCAGCCGAACGAGCTGCTGCCACCGGCGCCGACGGCGCCAACACCCGAACCGCTGCCGTTCGGGCTGCGCGACGTCGACTTCGAGGCCCAGCCGGGCCAGCTCGTCGCGCTTGTCGGACCGTCGGGTGCGGGCAAGACCACGACGACGTATCTCGTGCCGCGGCGCTACGACGTCGACGCCGGCGCGGTCGAGATCGACGGGCTCGACGTCCGCCACGTCAGCCTGATCTCGCTCGGGCGGGTCATCGGGTTCGTCACCCAGGAGACGTACCTCTTCCACGCCTCCGTGCGCGAGAACCTCCTGTATGCCAAGCCGGACGCGAGCCAGGAAGAGCTCGAGGCCGCCGCGCGTGCGGCCGCGATCCACGATCGCATCCTGGAGCTGCCGCGGGGCTACGACACGGTCGTCGGCGAGCGCGGCTACAAGCTCTCGGGCGGCGAGAAGCAGCGGGTCGCCATCGCCCGCGTGCTCCTCAAGGACCCCCGGATCCTCATCCTGGACGAGGCGACGTCGGCCCTCGATACCGTCAGCGAGCGACTGATCCAGCGGGCCCTCGAGCGCCTCGAACGGGGGCGGACCACGATCGCCATTGCCCATCGACTGTCGACGATCCTGCGGGCCGATCTGATCCTCGTGTTCGAGGGGGGACGGATCGTCGAACGCGGCACGCACGCCGAGCTGCTGGCCCGAGGCGGCCTCTACGCCCGCCTCTACCGCGAACAGTTCGAGTCGGGGACCGGCGAGACGAGCATGCCGGCCACCGCATGAGCCGCATTCGAACGGCGACGCTCGTTCACGAGGGCGGTCAGCGCTTCGTCGCCACGACCGGCTCGAAGCGGACGATCGTCTATGGGGACGACGCCGGCACCAACGAGCTCAGCCCGGTCGAGACGGTCCTGGCCAGCCTCGCTGCCTGCAGCGCCATGGACGTCGCCTCGATCGCCGCCAAGAAGCGCCAGGTCATCACCGCCTACCGGATCCACGTCGAGGGCGAGCAGCGCGACGAGTATCCGCAGGTCTACACCTCGGTGACGGTCACCCACGAGGTCGAGGGGCCGGACGTCGAGCTCGCGGCGATCCGGCGGGCGATCGAGCTGTCGGCGACGAAGTACTGCCCGGTCAGCGCGATGCTCTCGGCCGGCGCGACCGAGGTCCACCACCGGTACCGCGTTCGAACGACCGGCGACCGCCCGTTCGAAACCGAGGGTGAGGTGCTGGTGACCGGTCCGTATCGGCGACCTTTGCCGAATCCATAGTGCGCGTCTGGGGATTGCGTGCTAGAGTCTCGGCTCAAGGCGGTTTGATCCCGTTCGACAAGGCGACTTGAGTGGAGGGCGCAGTGCTCGCGACGTACTTCCTGATGCTGCGGGAGGGCCTCGAAGCCGCACTGATCATCGGCATCGTCGGCGCCTACCTCGTGAAGATCAACCGGCGCGATGCGCTACCGAAGGTCGCGCTGGGCGTCGCGACGGCGGTGGGCCTGTCGATTGCCGTCGGCCTCGGCGTGGCGCTCACGATCCAGGAGCTGCCGCCCGTGCTCCAGGAGACGCTCGAAGGACTCGCCGCCGTGCTGGCCGTGGCGATCCTGACGTGGATGCTGTTCTGGATGCGCCGGCAGGGCCGGGCGCTGAAGGGTGAGCTCGAGCACGGCGTCGACCGCGCCCTGACCGCGAACAGCACCCGGGCGCTGGTCGGCCTGGCGTTCATCGCCGTCATCCGCGAGGGCGTCGAGACGGTTCTGTTCCTCATCCCGATCCTGTCGTTCCACGGCACCGGCCTCGACACCGTCGCCGGGGGGATCCTCGGTCTGGCATCGGCGGTCGTCTTCGGCTGGGCGATCTTCATCGCCGGCGTGCGGATCAACCTCCGCCGCTTCTTCACGATCACCGGCACGGTCCTGATCTTCGTCTCGGCGGGCCTCGTCGGCTTCGCGATCCACGAGTTCGGCGAGGCCGGGCTGATCGCCAACACCGGCACGGCCTTCAACCTGCAACCGATCCTGCCCGACAACGGACCGCTCGGCAGCATCCTCCGGGGCCTGTTCGGCTACCGGACGGCGCCCACCCCCCTCGAGGTCCTCGGCTACCTCGCCTACCTGGTCCCGGTCCTGATCCTGTTCATCGTGGATCGACCCCTGATCCGGCGGCAGCCGGCCGTCGCGGGCTGACCCCCGAGCCGGCGCTCACCGGCGTCCCGGTCTGAGCGTCATCGGCCGCTGATCTCGAGAACCGCGGCGCCGGCGATCTCACCCCGTTCGAGGCGCGCCAGCGCCTCGTTGCCCTCGGCCAGCGGATGGACCTCGACCTCGGTCCGGATCGGGATCTCCGCGGCCAGCGCAAGATAGTCGCGGGCGTCCCGCGGCGTGACGTTGGCGACGCTCCGGATCGAGCGCTCCCACCACAGATCCTCGTACGGGAAGGCCGGGATGCCATCGAGGTGGATGGCGTTCACCGCGACGATCCCGCCCCGGTCGATCGCCCGCAGCGCGGCGACGACGACCGATCCGACGGGTGCGAACGTGATCGCGGCATCGAGCGGTCGCGGTGGTGGGTCGTCATAGCCGCCGACCGAGGCCGCCCCGAAGGCCTCGGCCCGCTCCAGGTCGTCCCTCGAGCGGGAGGCAACGTGGACCTCGCAGCCCCAATGCCGCGCGACCTGGATGGCCTGCAGCGCCGAGGCACCGAAGCCGTACAGCCCGAGCCGCCCGCCGGGCTCGATGCCGCTCAGCCGGAGCGCCCGGAAGCCGATGACCCCGCCGCACAGCAGCGGCGCCGCGGCCAGGTCGGTCATCGCGTCGGGTAGCCTGGCGGCCACGTCGGCTCGAACCGTCATCCGTTCTGCGAAGCCGCCATCGCGATCCCAGCCGGTGAACGTGGCGTTCGGGCACAGGTTCTCGCGTTCGGAGCGGCAGAACCGGCAGGTCCCGTCGAACCCCGCGAGCCACGTCACGCCCGCGCGGTCGCCGATGCGCCAGGCATTGCCGTCCACGTCGGCGCCGACCGCCTCGACGACCCCGACGGCCTGGTGCCCCGGCACGATCGGCAGCCGTCTGGGTTCAATGTCGCCGGTCACGATCTGTAGGTCGGTCCGACAGACGGCACACGCGGTCAAGCGAATCAGGAGCTCGCCGGGGGCGGGCTCCGGGTCCGGGACCTCGGCCAGGGTGAGCGGGCGGTCCGTCGTGGGCGCCTGGCGCTCGAGGACAAGGGCTCGCACGAGCGCATCCTAGCCCCACGACCTCCGCCACTCTCGTCCTGGAGGCCACTCGCATGACCGAATCTCGCGCTCGGCTTTCATCCCTCGCCCGTGATGACCATCGTGTTCATGTATTCACGGAACATGTGCGAGTTGATCGGCAGGCAACCGGCCGTCAATCCGTGCCCAATCGGCCGATGACCGGGCTCCTGCATGATCGGTCGATGGAAGGTTGGAGCGGCCTGCGCGAACTCGACGAGATCGAGTCGATGGGCATGCGGATCATCGGCATCGGCGTGCGGCGCGGCCGGCTGGCTCGAGGCCTCTCGCAGCGCCAATTGGCATGGCGCGCCGGCGTATCGCAGTCCTTGATCTCGAGGCTGGAGAACGGGCGGCTGCGTGGGCTCCGCCTTCGGACGTTGGCCCGCATCGTCGGTGTGCTGCGCATCGATCCTGATCGGGTCTTTGTCGGCGACCCGCCAGCGCCACGAAGGTGCCTGCCCGGCCAGGCGTCGACTTCGGCCTCGGCTGCTCTTCCATGAGCAGGTCCTCATATATGAACACGACGCTCATCGCCAGGGAGATAGTGATCGCGACGCCGGATTCCGGTAATACGAACGACGCGCCGCAAGCAGCTTGCGTCCACGGGTCGGACCGTCGCGATGGATGCGGGCCGATCCAAGAGAAGCGCGCGCCTTGATTGGCCGATCGTAGACGGCCATTGCTTCGGGCGCGAGGGGCAGTGCAGCAGATCGGTTCGCGTCGTACGTAGGCCTGCTGGTACGGCCGACATTTTCAGTATCGCTTCCTATCGCCCGGCGGATGGAGACACCGCCTCCCGAGGTGGCAGACTCGGGCGAGTCCCGGAGCAGCCCGCTGGCTGACACATGGCCCCGGACGAGCCGGCCTGGAGGATGGCGGCAACGGGAAGCCGACAGGGGGATCAAGAAGCCCGCGCGAACGAACCGCCGGAGCAGGGGCAATGGTCGCGCTCCGGACTGCGGGCGCTTGCCCTCGGGGGAGAGAACGCGATTTGCCGATCGCTGCCGTGCTGAGGCAAATCTGCCTCGGCATCCGTGCCCGCAACGCGCCCCACGCATGACCCGCCGGCTCGTCAGTGCGCTACTGCTCGCAGCCGCCGCCGCCGTGCTCGCCGTCGTCGTCGTGGCTCGCGCCGCTGACCTTCGGTTCCAGGCGGTGCTGAGCAACTCGATGCTCCCGACCGCGGCTGCGGGGGATCTCGCCGTGACGCAGCCCGTCGACGTGGACAGCCTCGTGGTCGGCGACGTCATCGCGTTCTTCCCACCGGGCGGCGAGCGGGCCGTCCTGCACCGCATCACGTCCATCAACGGTGGCACGGTGACAACGCGCGGGGACGCCAACGCGGGCGATGACCCGTGGCGGGCCACCCTCTCGGGACATGTCGCCTACCGCCTGATCGCCGTCATCCCGCTGGTCGGATGGCTCACGACCGTCCGCGGACCGCTGCTCATCATCGCCGGCCTCGTCTTCGGGGCCGCGATCGCCCTGGAACTCTGGAGGGAGGTGAGAGCTCGGCCGAGAAACGTTGACGAAGCGCGCCCCGTTTGATCGGCGGCTCCGGGCCGCCTTCCCACCGGCGCCCCAGATGATATGGAGTCAATCGTGTCTCTCCGAAAGGCAGCCGCGCTCCTTGGCGCTCTGGCCATCACCGTCAGCCTGATTGGCGCAGGCATCTCTGCCTCGTTCACCGACCAGGTCACGGCCCAAGAGAACATCGAAGTCGGCGATTTCGAGTGCCTCATCACCACCCCTGTGACGACCGGCGCAACCATTGCCGGCGACGGGAAGTCGGTGACCTACGACGCCCCGACGATCCTGAGCTCGGATCCCGGCAGCGCTCCGTTCCAGTTCACAGTCCTGAACAACGGGGACATGCCGGCGGTACTGACGGTCACGACGAGCTCCGTCAGCGCCCCGTTCTCGGTGATCGGTTACCCGTTCGCCACGATCGCCCTTGCTCCGACAGGGACGTATACGTACAACACCGGCGTCCAGTGGACCGAGCTCTCGAACGACAACCTGGACACCAGCGGTTCGGTGACCTGGACCGTCAGCTGCGGTGACACCGACACGCAGACAGTCAATTCCGCCGGGCTCGCATATGGCCCGACCGGCTGGGGCGGCTGGTCCTGCCCGGCCGGCACCCAGATCGTCTCGGCGAGCTACTCCGGCGGTGATCTGGCCAGCCTGTACCTGTGGCGGGCCGGTGCGTCGACCGGGACGTTCGACTACCCCAATACCGGGACCTCGTACGTCTACAGCCCACCGGAACAGGGGGTGATCGCCCAAAACGACAACGATTCGGGTGAGACCATCGTGCTCCACCTGGTCTGTACTGCTTGATCTGGGCCTTGGCTTGGATCCGAGTGATCCGGCAATGAGCGAGGCGCCTGTGCCTGGTCGCGGCCCGGGCGCCTCGTCACGCCCTGCGCTCCTTGCGTGCATCGCCGTCATCGCGGCGGCAGCCGTGCTCGTCGGCGGGTCACCCCTGAGCGCCCATTTCACGGATGGCGTCAGCGGCGTGATGCGCTTCGAGGTCGGCCCGTGGGCATCCAATCCCGTCCCACCGACGCCAGCGGAGTGCAGCGACATGTCGTTCAGCCAGGTCCTGGTCGGGACGTCCGGCGACGACGAGTTCCACGCGGCGAATGGTGGTGCGCTGGTCTTCGGGCTCGGCGGCAACGATGTCCTGTACGGCGGCAACGGCAAGGACTGCCTCGTCGGGGGCGATGGCAACGACACCCTGTCGGGCGGCAACGGCAAGGACGTCCTCATCGGCGGCGAGGGTGACGACCGCCTTGCCGGAGGCGACGAAGACGACGCGATCGGTGGCGGCAACGGTCGCGACATCCTTGACGGCGGGCCCGGCGTGGACGGCTGCGACGGCGGCCTTGGGCGCGACGAACTGATCGACTGCGAGCCTCCTACTCCACTGCAGGAGCAGAGGAGCGAACCGGTGGAGACGGTCGCGCCTTCGAACTCAGCCGAACCGTCCCCGGAACCTGCCGATCCGGCCGAGAGCACCGCCCCATCCCCGGAGCCCGCCTTGGAGGCGACCGAGGCTCCGGCGGCATCGCCGCCGCTCGATGCCTCCCCGCCGCCATCGCCCACCCCATCGACACCACCTGATCCATCTCCTTCACCCGAGGCCGTGGCGGATCCGTCGCCGGAGCCCGAGGGCTCCGCGGACCACACGGCTTCACCCGAACCGTCAGCGACGCCCGAGGCCAGCTCTTCATAGACGACCGACCCGGGCGGCCGGATGGGTCGGACCGGGTGGACCAGATTCGAACGCCCAACGCGCCTTGGCGGCGCCCCACTCGTGGGAGCACGCTGGTTGGTCGAGGAGGTGGGCCATGTGTGATACGACGCCGACCATCGACGCCCCCGCGCCGCACATCGTCGAGCTGCCGGAGCGGCAGGCGGCGGTCGTGCGAATCGAGGGGACGACGGCCGAGCTACCGGCCCTCATGGGCGAGGCGTTCGAGCTGACCTCGAAGGCGAGCGAGGCATCGGGGGCGGAGTTCACCGGTGAGCCATTCGCGCGCTATCACGCCTTCGGGGCACGGATCAGCGCCGAGGCCGGCTTCCCGTTCCGGGGGACGCTCCAGCAGACCGAGCGCGTCTACGCCTCCACCCTGCCCGGGGGTCGGGCGGTGACGACGACCCACACCGGCTCATATGACAACCTGGACGTCGCCTGGGACCGCGGCCAGGCGTTCATCCAGGAGCAGGGCCTGCTCCAGTCCGGCACGCCCTGGGAGTGCTACCTGACCGGCCCGGACGAGCCCGGTCCGCCGATCACCGAGATCTACTGGCCGGTTCGCTGAGGGCAGGCGTCAGGCGCGAGCGACGACGCGGGACGCTTCCGCTCGAAGATGGGCGTACCCGGGCTTCACGACCTCGTTGATGATCCGGAGGCGCTCGTCGAACGGGGCGAACGCCGACTTCATGGCGTTGATCGTCAGCCACTCCATCTCCCCGAGCCCGAGACCGAAGGTCTCCTCGAGCGTCTGGAACTCGCTCGACAGGCTGACGTTCGACATCAGTCGGTTGTCGGTGTTGAGCGTCACCCGGAAGCGGAGCCGCCGCAGGAGATCGATCGGGTGGTCCTCGATCGAGGTCGCCGCGCCGCTGTGGACGTTCGAGGTCGGGCACATCTCGAGCGGGATGCGGCGGTCGCGAACGAACGTCGCGAGCCGGCCCAGCGAGACGGAGCCGTCGGCCTCGACCGTGATGTCATCGACGATTCGCACGCCGTGCCCGAGCCGCTCGGCGCCACAGAACTGAAGGGCCTCCCAGATCGACGGCAGCCCGAAGCCCTCGCCGGCGTGGATCGTGATGTGGAAGTTCTCGTGGCGGATGTAGTCGAACGCCTCGAGATGGCGCGTCGGCCGGTAGCCGGCCTCGGGGCCGGCGATGTCGAACCCGACGACCCCGGCATCCCGCCATCGAACGGCGCACTGGGCGACCTCGACCGATCGGGCGGCCTGGCGCATCGCGGTCACGAGGACCCGCATGACGATCGGGCGACCGGCCGCCGCGGCGCGCTCGCTCCCGATCCGGAAACCCTCGAGGTTCGCCTCGACGACCTCGTCGAGCGTCAGCCCCCGCTCGGTCGACAGCTCTGGGGCGTAGCGGACCTCGGCGTAGGCGATCCCGTCGGCGGCGAGATCCTCGGCGCACTCGGCGGCGACGCGGATGATCGCGGCGCGCTCCTGGAGGACCCCGACGGTGTGCTGGAAGGTCTCCAGGTACAACTCGAGCGACTTCCGATCGGCACCGCGGCGGAACCACGCCGCGAGATCGTCGACGTCGGTCGTCGGCAACCCGTCGTAGCCGAACTCGCGCGCGAGGTCGACGACCGTCGCGGGTCGCAGGCCGCCGTCGAGATGGTCGTGCAGCAACGCCTTCGGCGCCTGGCGGATCGTGTCGAGGCTCAGCATGGGCCGCCTCCCGGGCTCCGTTTCGGGCGATCGTAGCGCGGTGACGCGGCTGCCGGAACGGTAGGCTGGCCCGCGGATGCGGGCTGAGTGGATCGGCTCGATGGAGGGGGCGAGACATGGCGACCTGGACGGGCAGCGACGGCGGCGTCGATTGGCGACTGGAGCTGGATCGGGACCTCCTGCTCCCCGGGCGCCTCGTCGAGGGGCGCGTCGTCGCCCGGGCCAGCCGTGGCGTCGAGGCCCGAGGCGTGGTCGTGGCCCTCATCGGCAAGGAGCGCTGGAAGCATCGCGTGACCCGTACCGACAGCGAGGGCCACACGACGACCCACGTCGTGACCTCGGAGGAGGAGGTCCGGCGGGTACCGGTCGCCGTGTCGGGTCCGGTCACCCTGGCCGCCGGTGAGACGCTCGATCGAACCTTCGAGCTGCCGGTCCCGCCGATGGGCCCGGCCTCGCTGCTGGCGGAGGTCGCCAGGCTCGAATGGCGGGTCGAGGCCAAGTTCGACATCGAGGGTGGGCTCGATTCGTCGATCGAGGCGGACGTCGTCGTTGCCCAGCCGAGCGCGCTCATCCGAGCCGGCGCCGTCCACGTCGGCCAGTTCGCGCTCTTCGAAGGGGCCGAGGCGGCGAGCGACGACATCGCGGCGAGCATCTCGCTCGAACCGGCGCCACTCGTCTGCGGTGCGCCGTTCCATGGGTCCCTGGCGATTCGCGCTCCCGGATCGCGGCGGTTGCAGGAGATCCGAGCCGAGCTGCGATTGGCCGTCGAGGCCACGGTCCAAGCGGGCGAGCGCGAGGAGATCACGGGCTGGACCGGCCGCCTGTCCGATGCGACCGAGCTCGCCGGCGACCCGACGTTCGAGGTGGCCGGGGCCTTGCCGACCACGCCGCTGCCGACGATCGAGCTGCCGCACGCCCGGACGCAGGCGACGTTCCACGTCATCCTGGCCCAGGCGTGGGCCCGGGACCCGCACCTCGTCCGGGACGTGGCGATCGCGACGACTGCCGAGCTCTAGGCTCGCAGGGTCCCCGAACCCGCCATTTCGTCGAGGGCGCATCGGTCGTTCGACCGATGGACCAGTTGGGCCGGCGGCGTAGACTCGGCGCCACCGATGCCGCGCATGCGTCCCGCGCTCAGTCCCCTTCTCGTCGGCCGCGACGACCTGCTGGTCCACGCCGACCGCCGGATCAGCGAGGCCGCGGCCGGGCACGGAGCCCTGCTCCTTCTGGCCGGCGAGCCGGGCATCGGCAAGACGCGCCTCGTCGGCGCGACGATCCACAAGGCGCGGGCGGCCGGGTTTCGGATCGCCAAGGGCGATTTGGCCCCGCAGGACATCCTGGTGCCCCTCGCGTCGATCTTCGACCTGGCGCGGACGATGCAGCCCGAGGCGTTTGGCGACCTGGGCGCCGAGCTGCTCGAGGTCCGTGGCGGCAAGGGTGCCGATTCGCTTGGCTCCCGCCGGATCCTCGTCCGCGAGATCGCCGATCGGATCCTGGGGGCCATCGATCGCCCGACCGTGCTCGTCTTCGAAGACCTGCAGTGGGCCGACGAGCTGACGCTCGAGGTCGTCGGCGAGCTGGCCCGCGGTGGCCGTGAGCTGCCGCTCCTGCTGATCGGCACGTACCGGTTCGACGACCTCCCTGCCGGCACGATCCACCGCGAGTGGCGGGCTCGACTGCTGCCCCAGCGGCTCGCCGAGGAGATCCGCCTGGAGCGGCTGTCCCGCGAGGGGACGGCGCTCGTCACGACCCTGTTGCTCGGCACCGGGCTGCCGGCGCCGAGAGAGGTTGTCGACGCCGTCCACCAGCGGACCAACGGCATCCCGCTCCACATCGAGGAGCTGCTCGCGGCGCTCGGCGACGACGCGGACCCCGACGGTCGGCTCATCCGTGACACCGCGGTGCCCTCGACCATCGAGGACGCGATCCTCGCGCGCGCGTCGCGCCTCAGCCCCGACGCCCAGGCGGTCGCTCGGGCCGGCGCCGTGATGGGCCGCTGCTTCGTGCCCGAGGTCCTCGCGGGGATCATGGACCGTCGGCTGGCCGACCTCGACGAGCCGCTGGAGGAGCTCGTCAAGTCCTCGATCCTGTACCCCTTCGAGCACGTCGATCGGGGCTTCTACGACTTCCGCCACCAGCTCCTGCGCGACGCCCTGTACGACAGCGTTCCGGCAGCCGACCTCCGAAAGCTCCACGCCCGCGCCGCCGAGTTCGGCGCCCAGCTCGTCGGGGCATCGGAGATCCACGCCTCGGCCCACTTCGAGCGAGCCGGGATGCGGGCCCAGGCCTATCGAGCGGCCCTGGCGGGCGCGCGGGCCGCGAGCGCGATCTCGAGCCGCTACGAGTCGTTCGAGCTGTATCGCCGGGCCGTGGCGAACCTGCCCGGAGAACTGGAGGCGTCGGAGCTTGGCGACGTGTACGCCGAGTACAGCGTCGCCGCATCGGCCGTGGACGACGTGGCCGCCACCGAGCATGCCGCCGCGCTGGCTCGCGAGTACTACCTGGAGGCCGGACGGCCAGTCGACGCTGTCGAGATGCTCATCACGCTCGCTGCCGTGGCCCGCAAGGATGTCCGGCCGCGGAGCGAGCGGACGGCCTTCCTCGGTCAGGCCGAGGCCGAGCTCCTGTCGCTGCCCGCCTCGCCGGAGCGCTCGGCGGCCCTCGCCGATCTCCGGCTGTTCCAGGCAATCCACGAGCGCGACGGTGTGAAGCTGCCGGAGGCGCGCGCACTGTTGACCGAATCCCGCCGCCTGATCCGCGAAGCAGGCGGTGCTGCCACGGCGCTCGACCTCCAGGAGCTCGATGTCGACTACGCGCTCGCCGAGGCCGACGTGCTCGAGGGCCAGGCCGAGACCGGCCTCGAATTGATGCTCGACGTGGCCCGGCGAGCCCGCGATGCCCGGATGGAGAGCACCGGGGTGACGGCCTACCGCGTCGCGGCGGACGTCGCCTTCCGCGTCATGGAGCACGGAGCATCGCGGCTGGGAATCGAGGAAGGCATCCGCTATGCCGACGAGATCCAGCAGTCGTACTGCCGCCACATCATGGCCGCCACATCGGCGCTCGTCGCATGGGCCGACGGACGGTGGGACGAGGCCGTGCCGCTCGCCGAGATCGAGCTCGTCGAACGCGGCAGCCGCCGCGGCACGATGGGCTCCCGCGCCGCGCTGGCGTTCGTGGCGTTCGGGCGGGGCGAGGTCGAGCGAGCTCGCAGCCTCCTCGACGCCTCGCTCGCGATCAGCCGGCCGAGCGGCGAGGTTGAGCTGATCCTGCCAGCCCTGTGGGGGCTCGCAGAAACCGCGCTCGTTGCGGGTGATCCAGGGCGGGCCTTCGACCACTGCCGCGAGGCGCTCGAGATCGCGGCTCCGACCAGTGAGCGCGCCCTGCTCGTGCCGTTCATCGTCACGGCCGCCCGGGCGGCCCTGGCGGACCGTCGGCCGGAGGCGATCGGGCCGTGGCTGGAGCGGGTTCGGCCGATGGGCGAGGCCTGGGCGATCGCCATGCCCGCGCTCCTCCACGCCGAGGGCCTGCTGAAGGCGTCCACCGGGGCCACGGTCGCGGCTCGTGATGCCCTGGAGCGGGCGGTCGCGGGCTGGGATGCCAGGGGCCGGATCTGGGAATCGAGCTGGGCCCGCCTGGACCTCGCCGCCTGCCTGCTGCGAGGGAACCGTCAGCGCGACGCCCTCCCACTCCTGGCCGAGGTGCGGGCGACCGGTTCGCGCCTCGGGAGCCGGCCGCTGGTCGCGCGGACCGATGAGCTCGAACGCTCCGCTCGAGCTCATGGCGCCGAGCAGGAGCCGTGGCATCCACTGACGGCCAGGGAGTTCGAGGTTGCCCGCAAGATCTCCGAGGGCCAGACGAACGCCGAGATCGCGGGCGAGCTGTTCCTCTCGCCGAAGACCGTGAGCGCGCACGTGGAGCACATCCTCGCCAAGCTCGGCGTCTCGCGCCGAACCGAGATCGCCTCGTGGGTCACGACGATCGCTCGCCCGGAACCGGCCGGCACCGCCGCCAGGGACACCGTCGCCGCCCACTGACCGCGACAGAGAAAACCGGCCGGGGCATCCGCCGCCGGCCGGTCGAGGCGGGAGAAGCGCGTCTCAGCCGCCGTTGTCGCCGTTGCCGAGGCAGGAGACGTTGGGGTTCCACTCGAAGTAGAGCCCGGACGGGTTGCCCTGCCACAGCCACAGGTGGCGCTCGTAGAAGTCGGGCAGGCCGTAGCGATTGCCCTCGGGGACGAACTCCATCTCGTCACCCAGGATGGACGGTGTCGTCGGGCCGAACGCCTCGTCCCACAGCGGCTTGAGGGTCACGTACTCGACGGCGACGAGCTTGTAGTCGCCATTGCGCTTCGGCGCGTACACGAGCACCTCGGGCTGCAGGGGATCGACGGCCGGATCGGCTACGAGGGAGCCCTTCACGAAGTGCTGGCCCATCGTGCCGACGCCGGGCTCCTCGGTGCAGACGTAGAACAGCTCATAGCCGTCGTCGAGCGCGGCCTGCAGGTCGTGGTACTGCACCGTTGCCTGGCGAACCGCCGCGACCTCCGACTGGCCGCCCGCCGCCACGAGGCCGGTGCCGGCGACGAGGGCGGCCAGGGCGAGGGCGGTCGCAAGAGAGGCTCGCGGGCCGAGACCGATTCGATTGGGACGCATCACGACACCTCCACGCTGACTTCGTAGACCTCGGGCGTCGGGTGCCCGGCGCGCTCGTGGACGCGCATGACGGCCTCCTTCGATGGCCCCGTGGCGAGGCAGAAGACCTTGCCGCTGTCGGGGTCCAACCACGCCCGCTCGTAGACCACGCCCTCGGCGTCCTGGATCGCGAGGTCGCGCTGGTGGGCCTCGGCGAGCTGCTCCGCCGTGACGCCGAAGAACCCGTTGTGAACATCCATGAACTTGGCCATTCGTGCCTCCTTCTCGATCGGCCGGTTTGGGGTCCGGCCGCTGACTTCCACGCTGCCCGGTGTCGGGTCCGGTGGCATCGGTCGAAGGACCGACATGCCCGCGGCGCGACGACCTATTTCGTCTCGGACGGCGTGTAGAAGTAGGGATCGAGGACGGTGACCCGGGTGATCCGATCGACCGGCAACCCGTTGCGCTCCGCCGCTCGCCTGATCGACTCCGGGTTCGGGGCGTCGTACACGCAGAACGTCGTGCGCCGGTCGTCCCGGACGTAGGAATGGACCCACGTCACGCCGAGGTCCTCGTTGACGCCCACCACGCCGCGGCAGACGTCCACGCCCGCCTGGCCGTAGGGAAGCTCGAAGCCCTCCGGAAACGATCGCTCGACGATGTAGCGCGGCACTCGCACCCTCTCCGTCGTCGCCGGCCGGATCTCGGCCGGGGACTGGAGGTTCGGCCCTGGACGGGGGCCAGGGCATCGGCGAGGGCTGCCTATTCCGGCCGGCCCGGCTGCCCGAATTGGGCCGCGATGCCCAGCTTCGAAGCGGCGGCAGGGGCCGCAGCCCGGCTGGCGACCCCGAGCTTGCCGAGGACCGCGGAGACGTGATGATCGACCGTCCGCGGCGAGAGGAACAGCCGCGCGGCGATCTCCCGGTTCTGCAATCCGGAGGCGAGCAATCCCAGCACCTCCAGTTCGCGGGCCGTCAGCCCCGCCTGGTTCGAACGTGTCGTCGGCCGCCGGCCTCTCGGGATGACCGTCGCACCAAGCTCGCGCAGCCGCCGTGTCGCGAGGGCCGCAGCGGGTCTCGCGCCGAGCCGGTCGAAGGTGCCGTGCGCCTCCTCGACGGCGGCGGTGTCATCGGCCTCGAGCAGCGCCCGGGCGGCCTCGTAGGGGCATTCGAGGGCCAGCCAAGCGTCCGCCGCCTCGCGCCATCGACCATCGAACTGGAGATGCCAGGGCTCAGCGGCCAGCGACACGTCGGGGACAGCTTCTCCGGCCTTGACCATCCACCAGCCGAGCTCGCCCACGTGCCAGGGGTGTGACTTGCGCCTCGCCAGATCGAAGGCGGCCCGCGCCTCCTCGCCGGCGCGTCGGACGTCGCCGGCCAGCCAGGCCGCCTCGGCTCGCGCTGCCCGCACCGGCGCGATTCGCTGGAGCGTGGCCGTCCGGTCCGCCATCTCCAGCGCCTCGTCGAGGGCCTCCCAGGCATCGGGATCGCCGCGGCGGGCACGAAGCCTGCCCAGCGCCAGGAAGGCCATGATCCCGGAGATCGATCCGCGGGCCGGTCCGCCGGCGACCTTGGACGCGAGGGCGCCGGCCCGGGACCAGTCGCCGCGATGCATCAGGACCAGGGACGCCCAGGCCTCGAGGTAGCCGCGGTTCGCGTCGAGGTCGCGCTCCGTCGTGTACCGCAGGCCGTCCTCGAACCAGGGATCGGCGTCGGCGAATCGGTACATCTCGCCGAGCCCTGACGCGCAGACGCCGTATGCCGAAGCCGCGTTCCTGTCGAGGCCATGCGAGACGGCCAGTTGAAGGCTCGCCTCGAGGTCGGCCACGCCATCGAAGTCGCTCAACATGATCCGGGCAGCGCCGACCGTGTTCCAGGCCTGCACGACCGACGCGATGGCTCCGGGATCCGGCGTGCCGAGCGCGATGGCCTCCCGACCCAGCTTCACGGCCTCGGCGTTGTCTCGATCGAGCATCCGCAGATACGCCTGCGTATTGGTGGCCTCGACCTTCTCGGGTCCGGCGTCGAGCTCGGCGGCCAGCTCCATTGCCTTTGCTGACGCCGCCTCTGCCTCGAGGTTCTGGCCCATCGAGACGTAGGCCTTCGCGATGTCGGACAGGATCGCCACCTGGCGCGGCACCTCTCCGAGGCCCTGCCAGATCCTGATCGCCTCGAGATAGGTCGGGATGGTGACGTCGTAGCGCCCGATCACGGCGTGCTCGCGCCCCGCCTCCGCGAGAAGGGTCGCTCGCTCATCGGCTGGCAGCTGGTCGGCGAACCGGATCGCGCGGGCCAGCTGCTCCGCGGCCTGCCGGTGCGCGCCCGACGCCGCGGCCTCGCGACCGGCCTGCGGCGCGTATCGCAGGACCGCCTCACCGTCACGGGCTGCCTCGGCATGATGCGCCAACCGTGCCAGCGCGACGGTTCCTGCCGGCTGCCGCTCCAGGGCACGCAGGACGCGGGCGTTGAGGTCGATCCGAGTCGCCGGGTCGATCGCCTCGAGGATGGCCTGGCGGGCAACCTCATGGCGAAACCGGTAGGTCGCGTCGTCGCTCAGCAGCAGCCCGCGCGCCAGGCACTCCTCGGTCGCGGGCGACTCGACGATGCGATTGAGAAGCGGCGGGTCGACGACGAGGCCGATGACCGCGGCGGCCTCGAGCGTCCGAAGCGCCGGGCCCGACAGGCGCGCGGCCCGGGCGAGGACCGCAACGCGGACGGTCGGCGGGATCCTGGCCGGCGCACCGGCAATCACCTCGGTCACGTAGAAGGGATTGCCCCCGGTGAGGTGGTGCAGCTCGGGCCCGTCGAGACCCGAGCCTTCCGCCAGCGCGGTGACCGCCGTGACGGTCAACGGCTCGAGCCGGATCCGCTCGACGGCCGGCGACGTCGCCAGCTCGCCGACGACCGCGCGGAGGGGATGCTGGCGCCCGACCTCGTCGTCGCGGTAGCTGCCGACGACGAGGGCCTGGGTCGACGCGATCCGCCGGCCGATGAACTGCAACGCATCGAGCGAGGCCTCGTCGGCCCAGTGGAGGTCCTCGAGGACCAGGACGATGCCGGGCCGCCGTCCGTCGCGAAGCGCGAGCAGCAGCGCGTCCTGGACCTCGTTGCGAGACGCCCCTCCGCGGAGCAGGGCCACGAGCGTCGGATCGAGCGCGGCGGCGACGTCGACCAGCGGACCGAGCGGCCGCGGCGTCGACAGCGGGTCGCAGGCGCCGACAAGGACCTCGACGTCGGGGCCGACGGCGGCCTTGAACGCGCCAAGGAGCGAGGTCTTTCCGACCCCGGCTTCGCCCTCGATGAACGCCAGCCGGCCACCACCCGAGGGCACCGTGGCCAGGATTCGATGGAGCGTGGCCAGCGGCGCGTCGCGCTCCAACAAGCGCATGGCCGCCATCGTAGTGGAGCAGCGCCGAAGTGCGGGTCAGAGCTCGTGACCCACGTTTGCATTCGGGGTCGCGAACGCTGATTGGCCCATCGCGCTAGGCCAATGCGGCCGCTATCATCCGCCGGGTGATCGCGCGTCCCACCCGCAGCGACTGGCTGCTCCTCCTTGCCCTCGGGTTCATGTGGGGGACCAGCTATGTCTTCATCAAGCTCGGCGTCCAAACGCTCGAGACGTTCACCCTCATCGCGTTCCGGCTCGGGATCGGCTTCCTCGTGCTCGCAACCGTCGTGGCGATCGCGCGCGAGCCGCTGCCGCGCAATCCACGGACGTACGTTCATCTCGTAGTGATGGCGGTGATCAACATCGTGATTCCGTTCACCCTGATCACGTTCGCCGAGCAGTCGGTCGAATCCGCCCTGGCCGCGATCCTGAACGGCGCCGTGCCACTCGTCGTGATCGTGCTCGCGGCGCTCGTCTTCCACGACGAGCCGATCACGGTGAACCGGCTCATCGGGCTCGTCGTCGGATACGCCGGCGTCATCGTGCTCGTGAGTCGCGGCCTGACGGGCGGCACGGACGAGGCGGCTTTCATCGGCGAGCTCGCACTGCTCGGCTCGACGGTCGCCTATGGCGTGGGCGCGGTGTACTCAAGACACACCATTCGAGGCCTTCGACCGATGATCCCGGCGGTCTTCCAGGTCGGCATTGCATTCCTCATGGTCGCCGCGCTTGCGCTGACCCTGGAGAATCCGCTCGGGGTGGCCTGGAACCTCGACGCCGCCGTGTCGGTCCTCTGGCTCGGCGTGCTCGGATCCGGACTGGCCTACCTCGTCAACTTCCGGCTGCTGTCGCGGATCGGGGCGACGCGGACCTCGCTCGTCGCCTATCTGCTGCCGGTGTTCGGCATCACGGCCGGGGTCCTGATGTTCAACGAGCAGATCGACGCGCGCGTCCTGCTGGGCACGGCGCTGGTCTTCGGTGGCGTCGCGCTCGTCAACAGCCGTCGCGGCGAGCGACGGCTCTTCGGACGCCGCGAGACGACCGCCACGACCAACTAGGCCTACTGCCCGACGTCGCGGCGCCGCATGCCGATGGCGCAGAGGGCGACCCCGCCGACGGCGATGAGGGCGCAGGCGGCCATGCCCGGCCAGTCGTACTGGCCGAGGATCGGCTGGCCGAGGTGGCGGTTGAGGGCCAGGTCGAGCAGCTCGTCGGGCAACCCGACGATCGAGCCGATGAGGTCCCACAGGAAGAACCCCAGCGCCACGACGAGGGTCGTCACGGCCGCCAGCCCGGGCCGAACGAGCCCGCCGACGGCGAGCCCGATCCCGGCCAACGCCATCGCGTACAGCCCGAGCACCGAGACGCCCGCGGCGACCTTGGCGACGTTGCCGGCCGCGGCCTGGGTCGACGTCCCGAGGACGACGCCGACGACGAGCATGGCCGTCATCACCGCGATCCCGATCATGACGGCCACGCCGCTTCGAACCGCCCAGCCAGCGCGCGCGACCGGGGCGGACAGCACCAGCTCCAGGCGCCGCTCACCCTCGTCGGAGGCCCAGCCACCGACGAGCGTCGCAGCGGCGACGCTGATGAACAGGATCGCCTCGGAGAAGAAGGCCAGCTGCAGGAAGCCCGCCGCCGACAGGATGTCGGCGTCCGGGAAGAACTGGCGGATGAGCTCGACGATCTGTGGGATGCCCGACAGGGCGTCGACGAACTCGTCGACCGAGAACGAGATCAGCAGCCCGAACAGGCCGAGGCCGGCGCCCCAGACCAGTGCCGCCGGCAGCCGTTCGCCGAGGCTTCGGCTGAAGGGGCCGGCCAGGAACAGGGGCCCGGTCGGCAACGTGACCCGGCCACCGCTCGGCACGATCAGGTCGCGTCGCGCGAAGGCCACTGCCCCCAGCGCGAGCAACACCAGCGCGATAGCCGCGATGGCGATAACCGAGGGCCAGTCCCACGCCCCCGCGATCGGCCGATGGCCGGCGGTCAGGGCCAGGTAGGACAGCGGTTCGAGCGTCTCGAAGATGGAGATCGATGAGGCGTAGCCGCTGATCAGGAAGCTCCCGAACAGCCCGATTCCACCGACGGCGAGCGCCCCGCCCCGGCCGACGAACGGCGCTGCCGCGAACGCAAGGGCGCCCGGCACGAGCGCCGTGATGTAGAGCCAAGCGGCATGGCCCAGGACGGCATCGACGCCCACAGGATCCTCGGGCAGCGTCCCGAAGACGGCGATCGAGAGGTAGACCGCGACGGCGAACATGACCACCGCGACAAGGAGCGCCAACAGGTAGCCACCGACCTTCTCGAGGGCAAGCCGGAGGCGGCCGCGCGGCGTGGTTGCCAGGAAGTCGAGGCTGCCGCGAGCAAGTTCGCCGGCCAGCAGGCCGGACATCGCGACGACGGTCCAGATGCCGAGGATGATCGGCAGGAAGTTGATCGAGCGCCACGACAGGAAGCCGCCGAGCCGATCGATCCCGATCATGTCACCCAGCATCCCCTGGAAGATCGCCGGCAGGGCCTGCATCTGGGCCGCGAACGCGAGCCGCTTGGCGGCGGTGGCGAACTCGGCGGCAACCGACGCGGCGGTGACGACCAGGATGCCGGCGACGGCCATCCCGACCAGGAGCGCCGTCCCGCGACTGTCGCGGAATGTCTTGCCGAAGACCGATCCGAGCCCGAACAGCCGGTCGCCGAGCCCCGGCTCCGGCAGGGCGACGCCTCGCCCGGCTGCGGTGCGAGTGGCGGCGCCCATCAGCCCTCTGCGGGCCGCCGGCCGGCTCCCGGCGGCGGACCGGCCCCCTGCGCGGCGTACTCCGAGAGGAAGACCTCCTCGAGCGACGGTTCCCGGCTGACGAAGTCGACCAGCTCGTGCTGGCCGGCCAGGCGGACGATGGGCGCGATCGGGCCGGTCACCAGCATCCGCAGGGTTCGACCCTCGGCGACGAGGTTCGAAACGCCGTCGAGCGATTCGAACGGGGCGGCCGACACGGGCGCGGCGAACCGCAGCTCCACCTCGTGGGCCGCCAGGGCCCGCACGCCCTCAACGGTATCGAGCCGGACGATCCGGCCCTCGCGGATGATCGCAACGCGGTCGCAGGTCCGCTCGACCTCGCTGATGATGTGGGACGACAGGAACACCGTTCGACCGTCGGCCCTGGCTTCGAACAGCAGCTCGTTGAAGGCCTGCTGGACCAGCGGGTCGAGGCCGGCCGTCGGCTCGTCGAGGATCAGCAGGTCCGGCTTGTGCTGGAGCGCGACCACGAGGCCGACCTTCTGCTTGTTGCCCCGCGAGTACTGGCGGAAGCGGCGCGTCGGATCGAGGTCCAGGCGCTCGACGAGCCGGGCCGTGTACGCGGCGTCGACGCCGCCGCGGAGGTTCGCGAAGTAGCGGATCGTCTCCGCGCCGGTCAGCCGGTCGTAGAGGTTCCACTCGCCCGGGAGGTATCCGACCCGGCGGTGGATCGCGACCGGGTCGGCGCTCGTCTCGATGCCGAAGACGTGGGCGGTGCCCGATGTCGGCCGGATGAGGTCAAGCAGGACGCGAATGGTCGTCGTCTTGCCGGCGCCGTTCGGGCCCAGGAAGCCGAAGATCTCGCCCTCGTTGACGGTCAGGTCGACGTCGACGATGCCGCGATACGGCCCGTAGGACTTCGTGAGCTTGTCGGTTTCGATGACAGCAGGCATGACCCGCAGTGGTAGGGACGCGGGCCTGCCCTGTCAACTGGAATCGTCGCCGAGCTACAGCGGACCGACCTCGGAGCCCGATGGCGCTCGCCCGAGCCGGCGCGAACGGACAGCGAAGACCGCCACGGCGGTCGTGAACGGCACTGCCGCGACGATCCCGATGCTGCCGACGAGGGCCCGGACGATCTCGACGGCGACGGCCTCGCCGCTGGCGATCAGGAGCGGATCGGCACCGCCGGCTGCGAACAGCACGATCAGCGGCAATGACGCGCCGAGGTAGGCGAGGACGAGCGTGTTGACCGTCGCGGCGATGTGAGATCGGCCGACGTTCATCGCGCGGGCCATGATGGTCCGATCGCTGGCGCCAGGGTCGGCGGCGACCAGCTCGTGGACCGTCGCTGCCTGCGTGACGGTCACGTCGTCGAGGACGCCGAGCGCGCCGAAGATGACGGCCGCGAGCAGGAGGCCACTGAGATCGATGGTCGAGAGGCCCATCGACTGAAGGAACACGGCCGCTTCGGAGCCTTGGTACTGCGTGAACTGGGCCAGCGCATTGACGCCAGCCGCCAGACCAGCCGTCAGCGCCAGGGAGGCGAATGTCCCACCCACCGCGGCCAGCGATGACGGCCGTACGCCCTCGGTGAGCAGGATGGTGGCCAATGTGACGGCCGTGCCTGCCGCCACCGCAAGCGGCACCGGCTCCCATCCCGCAAGCAACAGCGGCACGACGATCTTCGCGACGACCCCGAGCGTCAGCGCGAGCGCCAGGAGCGAACGCAGGCCGCGCCAGCCGCCGACCGCGATCACGGCCAATGCAAACAGGCCAACCAGTCCCAGGAAGAGCGGGACCCGGTAGCGATCGGACACGGCCACGTAGACCGTATCCGGGCCCTGTGCGAGGCTGACGACGACCTCGTCGCCGAGGACATACCTCGGGACGTCCTGCTGACCGCCGGGACCCTGGAGATAGCCCTCCAGCAACTCCCCGGCGCGGGGTCCACTCTCGACCCGGATGACAACATCCGGGATCGTCGGGTCATCGGTATCCGGGATGAACGCCTCGATGTGTCCGCGCGCCAGCTCGACCGGCTGTTCCACGCCCGGTGGCGGACCGACGTCGGGCAGGAGCCAGAGCCCGACGAGGAGCGCAGCAGCGATCGTGATCGCCTTGACGTTGCGCTCCCAGCCCGACGGCGGCCGGTCGTCGTCGCCTGACCCCGTCATTCCGGACGACACAGTCAAACGCCGATGGGGTGCCAGACGGTCTTCATCTCCAGGTAGGCGGCGATCCACTCCGGGCGCTCGCTCGCGGCGTCATCGAGCCAGTCGAATCGGGCATCGGTCGTCCCGGACGGCCGGCGAGCGACCCGCTTGACGCTCTCGGCGGCGGCGAGCTCCGCGTCGCGGCGCAGCTCGTCGGGCACGCCCCAGACGTCGATCGCGTCGACGTCGGCATGGTTTGCCAGCACCGGGACGAGCTCCTTCTTGCGGCCCGTCAGGGCGTTGACGACGCCGCCGGGCACGTCGGACGTGGCGAGGACCTCGGTCAGCGTGATCGCCGGCAGCGGGCGCGACTCGGAGGTGAGGACGACGACCGCGTTGCCGGCCACGAGCGGTGGCGCGAGCCGCGAGACGAGGCCCAGCAGCGATGACGGCTCGGGCGCCACGACCCCCACGACACCGCTGGGCTCGGGGATCGTGAAGTTGAAGTAGTCGGCCGCGACCGGGTTCGAGGACCCCAGGACCTGGGCGATCTTGTCGGCCCAGCCGGCATACCAGACCCAGCGATCAATGGCCCGGGCGACGACGTTGGCGGCGGCATCCGGCTTCAGCCCCTCGGCCTGCCGAACCTCGGCCACGAACTGGTCGCGCCGGCCCTCCATGAGCTCGGCGACCCGGTACAGGATCTGGCCGCGGTTCATCGCCGTCCGCCCGGCCCAGCCCGGGAAGGCCTTGCGGGCCGCCCGGACCGCGTCGCGGAGGTCCTTGCGCGAGCCCCGGACCGCGTTCGCAAGTGGCGTGCCGTCCGCGGCGCTCACAACGTAGCTCCGACCCGATTCGCTGCGCGGGAACTCCCCGCCGATGTACAGCTTGTAGGTCTTCCGCACCTCGATCCGCGGCTCGGTCGATTGCAGCTGCGCTCCGGGTCGCCCGGGCGTCTTTCTGCTTGACGTGGACACCTCGGCCCCCGATTGGGGCCGTGACCGAGCCGGCGGGCTCATGTCGACCACCTGAACCCGGCGGGAATCGACGTCAAGCGGAATGTCGTCGCAATGCGGCCGTCCACAGGGGGCGTTGCCGAAGCCCGGACGCCCGTGCCGGCTCCGAGACGGACCACCGGCACCTGAGGTGTCTGCTTGACGTGGAAAGGTCCATGGCCGAATGCCGCCACCTAGCGACGCTCCAGTCGAACGTAGGCGTGCAGGCCGTGCATGCCGCCCTCGCGCCCGAAGCCCGATTCCTTGTAGCCGCCAAAGGGCGAGGTCGGATCAAAGCGGTTGAAGGTGTTGGCCCAGACGACCCCGGCCCGCATCTGCCGGACCATCCACAGGATCCGCGAGCCCTTCTCGGTCCAGATCCCGGCCGACAGACCATACGGCGTGTTGTTGGCCTTCTCGACCGCCTCGTCGGGCGTCCGGAACGTCAGAACCGAGAGGACCGGCCCGAAGATTTCCTCCTTGGCGATCCGGTGGCTCTGGGCGACGTTGGTGAACAGCGTCGGGCGGAAGAACCAGCCACGATCCGGTAGGTCACACGCTGGCTGATAGATCTCGGCCCCCTCCTCCACCCCGGACGCGACGAGCTCGGTGATCTTCTCCAGCTGGGCCTTCGAGTTGATGGCTCCGACGTCGGTGTTCTTGTCGAGCGGATCGCCGACCCGGATCGTCGACAGCCGGTCCTTCAGCTTCTCGATCAGCGGCCCCTGCACGGACTCCTGGACGAGGAGGCGCGAGCCGGCGCAGCAGACCTCCCCCTGGTTGAAGTAGATGCCGTTGACGATCCCCTCGACCGCCTGGTCCAGGGCGGCGTCCTCGAACACGATGTTGGCGGCCTTGCCGCCGAGCTCCAGGGTGATCGCCTTGTCGGTCCCGGCGGTGGCCTTGTGGATCAGCTTGCCGACCTCGGTCGAACCGGTGAAGGCGACCTTGTCGACGCCCGGGTGGCTCACGAGGTGCATCCCGATGGCGGCCGGGCCCGGAACGATGTTGACGACGCCCGGCGGCAGATCGGCCTGGCGGCAGACCTCGGCGAACAGGAGCGCGGAGAGCGGCGTGGTGGAGGCCGGCTTCAGGACGACCGTATTCCCGGCGGCCAGGGCCGGGGCAATCTTCCAGGCCAGCATCAGCAGCGGGAAGTTCCAGGGGATGACCTGGGCGGCGACACCGAGCGGCTTCGCGACCCGGCCCGGGAAGGCGTATTCGAGCTTGTCGGCCCAGCCGGCGTAATACCAGAAGTGGGCCGCGACGAGCGGCACGTCGACGTCGCGCGACTCCTTGATCGGCTTGCCCGAGTCCATTGACTCGAGGACCGCGAACTCGCGGGCCCGCTCCTGCAGAATCCGGGCGATCCGGAACAGGTACTTGGCCCGCTCGCGCCCCGGCAGGTTGCCCCAGCGGGTCTTCTGGGCGCGGCCTGCCGCACGGATCGCCTTGTCGACGTCGGCCGGGCTGGCCTTGGCGACCTCGGCCAGGACCTCCTCGGTGGCGGGGTTGACGCTCTCGAAGACGGCGCCCCCCTGCGCGGCGACCTCGCGGCCGTCGATGAACAGGCCGTAGCGTGACTTGAGCGTGACGATGTCGCGCGATTCCGGAGCCGGGGCGTACTCCCACGGGATCGCCTGGCCGTCGCCGAGGCCCCAATCGGCTGGGGCGCGATCGCCCGACCACGGGCGCAGCTTCGCTGATTCGCTCACCGGGGCATTATGGCAGCGTCCACCGGCGGCCCGACCAGCCGAGCGAAGTCGGGATGGAGGAGCCACGATGCGTCTGATCGGTAGCCTGCTCAGGTTGGTCTTCGGCCTGATGCTCGTCGGGATGATGGCCTCGGCCATCGGGGCGGCGGTGATGAAGGGCCGGATCGAATCGCGCGCCGAGCCCGAGGACGACGAGATCGACTACGTCGCGATCTTCGAACCGCGCAACGTGGCTTCTACCGCCACGGCGTTCCGCGGCGGCTCCGTCCTGGCGTGGTACGGCGGCGGGACGGTCGATCTGCGAGGCGCGACGCTCGATCCGGGCGGGGCGACCCTCGACCTCAAGGCGATCTTCGGCGGCATCCGGCTCGTCGTGCCCGAGACGTGGCGCGTCGAGCTCGCGACGATCGGGCTCTTCGGCGGCGCGGGCGACGGTCGGGACAAGTCCCGGATCGCCATCGATGGACCGACGCTGCACGTGACCGGCCTCGCAATCTTCGGCGGCGCCGGGATCGTGTCCGAGGCGCCGGACCTCGACGCGGCGACGGCGCCCGCGGCCCCCGCGGCCTGACACCTGGTGGCGGGATTGGCCCGCCAAACGACGAACATCGAAGGCGTCGTCGGGGGTCCGCACCGGGCTGGGACGACGAGGGGCGGGCCAACTCCGCCAATCGGCGGCCGAAGTGTCGGTGGCCGTGCGGTTCTTCGTCGTTTGGTGGCACGGAGCCGCCACGGATGCCTGAGCGGCGACGCGACTCGGCGCCTCAGCGTTCGAGCAGCGAACCCAGCGCGGCGGCGAGCTCGCGGTAGCCCTCGACGGCGGGGTCGCTCGACGAGGCGACCCGGAGCTGGACGCAGACATGGTCGGCGCCCGCTTCGAGGTGGGCGCGCACGCGAGCAATGATGTCGTCGACCGAGCCCCAGGCGATGACCGCATCGATCAGCCGGTCGCTGCCGTCGTTGGCGATGTCGTCGTCGGACCAGCCGAGGCGGCGCAGATTGTTGGCATAGTTCGGCAGCGCCAGGTAGTGGCGCGCGAAGCCACGGCCGACGCGGCGAGCCTCCGCAGGGTCGGTCGACAGGACGGCCGTCTGTTCGACCGCCAGGCAGGGCTCCGAACCGAGCCGCTCGCGAGCGATCGGGGTGTGCTCGACCGGCACGAAGTACGGGTGGGCGCCGTCGGTCCGGGCCGCCGCAAGCTCCAGCATCCGGGGCCCGAGGGCGGCCAGGACCAGCGGCACGGCCTCGTCGGGCTCCGGCCCGGCGTACTGGGCCGCGGCCATGGCATCGAGATAGGCCGTCATCTGCTCGATCGGCTTGCCGTAGTCGCCGCCGCGGATCGCCACCGACGGCGCGTGACTGACGCCGATTCCCAGGACGAAGCGGCCGGGGTAGGCGTCGGCGAGAGCCTTGGCGCCGTTGGCCATCGCCATCGGGTCGCGGGCGTGGATATTGGCAATGCCGGGCGCCACGATCATCCGCTCGCTCGCGCCGAGGAGGAGCGCGGCATGGGCCATGACGTCCTTGCTGCCGAGGCTCTCGGGCATCCAGGTCACCGGGTAGCCCTGCTCCTCGAACGCCCGGACGGCGGCACCTGCATCGCTTGCGGTCAGCCGCTGCAGGGCGAAGCTCCAGACCCCGACTCGGCCGAGCCGCTCCGCGAGACGTCGACCGCCAAACCCTCCGACTGGCATGTGCCAACCATACGGCACCCGGCTGCCGCGCGGAGGCCCTTGCCATACCGACCGGATACGGCACTCGCCCAACGGGCGCACTCCCGACCGTCGCCGTATCCTGCCCCGGTGCCTGATCACCTGCCGCTATGGGAGCAGCGGTTTCGCGCGCCGATCGTCGGTTTCCCGACTTGGGCGCCCGGCGCTCCCAATCGAATCCTCTACACGTCCTCGGAGAGCGGCGTCTACCAGCTCCACGCCAGGGATCTCGCGACCGGCGAGGCCCGCCAGATCACCCATGAACCGGTCGGCCTGATCTCCGGCGACCTCAGCCACGACGGCGAGTGGGTCGTCTGGCATCGAGACCTGACCGGCGACGAGTCAGGGACGTTCGTGACCGCGCCGTTCACGGGCGGCGATGCCGAGCCGCTCGTCGAAGGGCTGCCGAACGGCTGGGACCAGGGCCTGGCGCTCGAACGACGCCGGATCGTCGCCGTCGTCGCCGACCGCAACGGTTTTGGCGTCTACGTCTCGACTGACGGTCGGCCCGCCCGACGGCTGGCCTGGAGCCGCGAGTCGATCACCCTCGGCGGTGCGAACGTCATGGTCGGCGCCGGAACCGCTGCCGGCGCGCTGGCGGCGGACGAGTCGCTCCTGTGCATCGAGCACGCCGAGCACGGCGACCTGATCCACCCGGCGTTGCGAATCCTCGACACCGAGACGGGCGAGGTCGTCGCCGATCTGCGGGACGAGGGCAAGGCCCTGAACGCCTTCGCCTGGTCACCAATCCCGGGTGATCGCCGGCTCGTGATCGGCCACGAGCGGCGCGGCGAGAAGGCCCCGGCGATCTGGAACCTCGAGACCGGCGAGGTCGCCGACATCCCGCTGCCATGGGACCGGCTGACGGAGGTCGCCGACGTGTGGCCCGACGGCTCGGCGCTGCTGCTCGTCGAGACGCGACTCGGGAGGCACCACCTCCATCGCTACGACCTCGGCCGCGGCGAGCTCCGGGAGCTGCCGATTAGCCAAGGCTCGCTCACCGGCGCTCGCGTCCGGCCCGACGGCGAGGTCTGGTATCGCCTCCAGCGCGGCGAGCACCCGGGCATCGTCTACGCCGCCGGCCGCGACGAGCCGATCCTCGTCCCGCCCGGTGGATCGCCGGCCGGCCGGCCGTTCATTCCGTGGTCGTATTCGAACCCCAAAGGCCAGACCGTCCATGGCTGGCGGATCGAACCCGAAGGCATGCCGAAGCCCTGGCCGACGCTGTTCCTCATCCACGGCGGCCCAACGTCGATCGACCTCGATCGTTGGACGCCCGAGGCGCAGGCCTACGTCGACGCGGGCTTCCAGGTGGTGATGCTCAACTACCGCGGTTCGATCGGGTTCGGGGCGGCGTGGCGCGACGAACTGATCGGGAACATCGGCTGGCCCGAGGTCGAGGATATCCTCGCCGGCCTCGACGACCTGGTCGGGACCGGTCTCACCGATCCGGCCCGTGCCGTCATCGCCGGCTGGTCGTGGGGCGGCTACCTGACGCTGCTGATGCACGGCATGCATCCCGACCGCTTCGTGGCCGGAGTGGCCGGGGTCCCGGTCGGCGACTACGCCGCCGGCTACGAGGACCTCTCGCCGCTCCTCCAGGCCTACGACCGGGCGCTTCTCGGGGGCGCGCCGTCGGAGGTCCCGGAGCTGATGGCCGAGCGCTCGCCGATCTCGTACGTCGACCGGGTGAGCGCCCCGTTGCTGATCCTCGCGGGCGAGAACGACAGCCGCTGCCCTATTCGACAGGTCCTCATCTACACCGATCGGCTCAAGGAGCGGGGTCATCCCCACGAGGTGTACCTCTTCTCGACCGGGCACTCCTCGTTCGAGATCGATGAGCGGACGCGCCAGGTCGGCGTGATCCTCGACTTCCTGGCGCGGACGGGTCCCGGCGTCCGGCGGCTGCCCGGGGGGGGCGCCGACCGGGACGGGTCGCTGGGTCAGTTGCGGGCCGGTGCCACCGCGGCGGGTCGAATGGTCGAGGCGGTCATGATCCCGTCGACGAAGTAGAGACCGGTCTCGCCCGACACTTCGATGTCGAGGGTTTGGCCACCGCCGTACGGCAGCCACGTGAGCGAGACGACGGCACTCCCGTCGACGACGTCGGCCAACCGCAGCTCGCCGAGGGTTCGCCCGTCTGCGAGCGGGTGGCCGGCTGAGGCGGTCATCGTCCGCCCGTCAGCGAGCTCGAGGCGCACGACGTGGTGGGTCGACGGCGCCGTCATGCTGCCGACGCCGACGACGGGCTCGATGACTCGGCGGCCGGCCGCATCGAGCGTCCAGACCCGGTCGCCGATCCGGAGCGCCTCGACCGCGACCGGCCCGGCCGGCGTGTCGATGGGCGTGCCGCGAACGAGGCAGATCGGGCACATCGGCTCGCCCGCGGTCGTCCGGTTCTCGATCGTGATCCGCCCGGTGGGGTCGATGATGCCGATCGTTCGAACCCCTTCGCCAGCCCCGCCGACGGGCTGCGCCAGGTAGTCGAACCGGAAGCCGTCGCCGCTCGGGACGGCCTCGAACGGGATCGAGGCGGCGACCTTCCAGAGCCGGTAGATCGCGAGCTGGTCGGCAGGTTCGAAGTCCTGGCCAACCGTGTAGCCGAGGCGCTCGACGACCGCTCCGAACGTCTCGTCGTTGATGACCTCGGGCCAGCGCTCGATCGCCGACTGCTGCTCGTCACGCCCGACCGGGTATTCGTCGCGATCGCAGTACCACAGGGGCCCGAGCCGATCGACCAGGAGCAGCCGGAGCTCACCGGGCGTGAAGGCCTCGCCAGGTGTCGGGACCGGCGTGCCGCTCGCGCCGGGGCTCCCACTCGGGGAGGCACCCGAGCCGCAGGCTCCCGCGACGACCAGCACGACCGCCAGGACGCCCGCGAGGCGCAACACCCCTGTCGAGCCGAGGAACGACCATCCGCCCATGTCGTAGAGCATGACGCCCTCTGGTCCCCGTGGGTTGCCGCCCGCGATCGGCGGTCCCTCGCGGCAGATGCTCCTGGCAGGAGCGCGAGCACGCCGTGGTCAGGCCGCTCGCGCTCCTGAGAGAACACCGCGACGCCTGCTGACGCCTGGTAGGAGCACGTTGGGCGATATTCGATCCTCCCAGGAGCGTCTGCGACGAGCATGGCGCCGTGTCTGCTCCTCGCGGGAGCATGAGACGCGCGTCGGCCCAGCGCGCCGAACTGGGTTGACGCGACAGCGGCCGTACCGCACCCTACATCGCACGAAGGGGAGTACCCCAGCCGGTTCGCGGCGTCAGCCCGGTCACCTGTCGTGACCCGCCGCGACCGACCGAGGACGACCACGGTCGGGAGAGACCTTCGGCGGATTCGAGCCGGAGGTTCGTCGTGCCTGAAGATATCGTCCCCTGGATCATCCTGTTCGGAATCGTCGGCGGGATGCTCGCCCTCGATCTCCTCGTCATCAACCGCGATCCCAAGCCCGTGCCGTTCTCGAAGGCGGCGATCTGGAGCGCGATCTGGATCAGCCTGGCGCTCGGTTTCGGCGGCTACGTCACGTTGGTGGGCGGCGGGAAGGCCGGCGGCGAGTACCTCGCCGGGTATCTCATCGAGCTCTCGCTCTCGGTCGACAACGTCTTCGTCTTCGCCCTGATCTTCACGGCGTTCGCGGTGCCGGCGGCGTACCAGCATCGGCTGCTGTTCTGGGGGATCCTCGGCGCCATCGTCTTCCGGGCGACGTTCATCGCCGTCGGCACGGCCGTCCTGGCCGCCGCGCACTGGGTCATCTACCTGCTCGGGATCCTGCTCGTGGTCACGGGGGTGCGGCTCGCCCGCTCCCGCGGCCACGAGGTGCTGCCGGAGCGGAACCCGGTCCTGCGCCTGTTCCGGCGCGCCGTTCCGATGACCGACGGCTATCGCGGCCCGGCGTTCGTCGTTCGAGAGGCGGGCCGTCGAATGGCGACGCCGCTGCTGGCGGCCCTCGTCGTGGTCGAGACGACCGACATCATGTTCGCCATCGACTCGATCCCGGCAGTCTTTGCGATCACGACGGACCCGTTCATCGTCTTCAGCTCCAACCTGTTCGCGATCCTCGGCCTGCGGTCGCTGTACTTCCTCCTGGCCGGGCTGCTCGATCGGTTCGTCTACCTCAAGGTCGGGCTCGCGGCGCTGCTCGTGTTCGCCGGGGCCAAGATCCTGCTGAGCGACGTCGTCGAGATCCCGGTCTGGCTGTCCCTGGCCGTGATCGTCGCCATCCTCGGGACCTCGATTGCTGTGTCGCTGTGGTCCACGCGACGGGCGGCACCTCGCCGCTCTTCCGTGCCTTCCGATGACCAGCGGCCCGTCGAAGCAGTCTCGCCGGTCACTCGAATCGCGGCCGGGGTCGGCCTCGGCGCCGCGGGCCTGGCGTTCTTCGCCGCGGCGGCCGCACTGCGGGACGCCGGCCTGACGTGGCTGGCGATCGATGTCAGCTTGCTCGTCGTGGCCGCGGCGATCGTCGCCGGCGTGCTCCTCGCGCTCCGGCGTCGGGAGCACCGGGCGCCCGTCGTTCGGGCCTGGAGCCTGATCGGCGCGCTGATGCTCCTGGTGCTTGCGCTGCTCGTCCTGTTCGACTGAGCGGTCGCGTGGGGAGGCCGGCCGCGGGCCCCGCGCCCGTCAGTCGATCGTGAAGTCGTCGGGGTCCTGGTAGCGGCCCGTCCGCTCCTTCTGGATCTGCATCAGGACGTCGTTGAGGAGCGTCGAGGCGCCGAAGCGGAAGCGATCGGGCGGCATCCAGCGCGGCCCGAGCGTCTCGTACAGCACGACGAGGTACTGGATCGCCTCCTTGGCCGTCCGGATGCCGCCGGCGGGCTTCATGCCGACCGCCCGCCCGGTGGCCTTCTCGAAGTCGCGGATCGCCTCGAGCATGACGAGCGTGACGGGCAGCGTCGCCGCGGGCTGGATCTTGCCGGTCGAGGTCTTGATGAAGTCGGCGCCGGCGGCCATCGCCAGGATCGAGGCCCGCCGGACGTTATCGAATGTCCCGAGCTCGCCGGTCTCGAGGATGACCTTGAGGTGGGCCTCCCCGCAGGCCTCCTTGATCTCGACGATCTCGTCGAACACGGTCGCGTAGTCACCGGCCAGGAACGCGCCGCGATCGATGACCATGTCGATCTCGTCGGCCCCCGCGGCGACGGCCTCGCGGACCTCGGCAACCTTGATGTCCCGGAAGGTCTGGCCGCTCGGGAAGGCGGTCGCGACGCTGGCGACCTTGACGGTCGAGCCCTTGAGCGCGTCCTTGGCCTCGGGGATCAGGGCCGGGTAGATGCAGATCGCGGCGACCGACGGGATCGAGGAGTCGCCGGGCATCGGGTGGATGCCCTTGGCGCACAGCGCCCGGACCTTGCCCGGCGTGTCGCGGCCCTCGAGCGTCGTGAGGTCTGTCATCCGGATCGCGAGGTCAAGGGCCCAGAGCTTCGACTCGCGCTTGATCGAGCGGCGCTTGAGCGAATCGACGCGCTGTTCGACGCCGACCTGGTCGACCGCGGTGAGCCGGCCGAGGACGCTGCCGAGGGGCCCGGGGCGCCCGCCCGCCCACGCTCGAACGAGCTCGGTGGCGCGCTCGCGGGACAGGGTCTCGGGCTGCTGGACGGCCATGGGACGGCAACGATACACCGCCGCGGTGTCATACCCGGGGAGGCCTCGAAACCGCTGCCGATGCCGCTTGTCCCCTGGGAGGTGACGAATTCGATGGTCGACCGTCGTTGCGTCCCCTGCCAGGGGACGTATCGACCGTCTTGCGGCGGACACGTGGCTGAATGCCGTCCGATCGTCCCCTTCGAGGGGACACGACGACGCCTGCACGTCCTGGCTGTCACCTGTGAGGGGACGGGGCAACAATCGTCGGCGACTACCATCCGGAACGGCATGAGTGATCAGCTGTCGCTGCGGCTGGAGCCGGCGCTGCCGGAGCTGCCGCGCGGCCTGCGACCGATGCTGGCCCGCCCGCTCGACGAACCGTTCGATTCGCCGGCCCACCTGTTCGAGCCGGTGTGGGGCGGGGTTCGGGCGCTGGCGATGATCGGGCCGGCGACGACGCCCGGCGGGGGCGAGGTGGCGCTGGTGCGGGAGGACGGGGGCGAAATTCGGCCGCTGCCAATCGACCTGTCTGGGCTCGCGATGCGGGGCGAGGCTCGCTCGGCGATCCTCGACGGCGAGGTCGTCGGCGTCGATGCGGCCGGGCGGCTGGATCCCGGGGCGCTGCGCGGGCGACTGGCGGGGGAGGCGGGGCGGCCGCTGTCGTACCTGGCGTTCGACGTGGTCCACCTCGACGGTCGGAGCCTGCTTGGTGTCGGGCTGGAGCGGCGGCGCGCGCTCCTGCGGCAGGTCCTCCGGCCGGGTGACGAGGTCGTGGCGGTGCCGGCGATCGAGGGCGAGGGCCGGGCGCTGTTCGACGCCGTCGCGGCGCAGGGCCTCCTCGGGATTCGGGCGCGGCAGCGGGGCAGTCCCTATCTGCCGGGCGTTCGAAGCCGCCTGTGGCGGATCGTGCTGGCTTCGAAACCGGCCGGCGTCAGCGGAGCGGTCTCGGTCGAACCGGGGGACGCCGAACCGCTGGCGGTCGGCCTGTCGGCCGCCCAGAAGGCCCGGGTCCTGGCCCTGATCCGGCGCCTACCGCTCGAGTTCGAGGAGGATGCGGACCCGGCGCGGTGAAGGGTGGCCTCGGCGCCGTGCCGGCCCCGCGACCGTCCGTGTTCCTGCCAAATGCCCGCCTGGTGGGCGCTCGTCGGGACCTGCCGAGGTCGCTTGGCCATCGCCACGCTCAGCAAGGCCAGGCGGCGCCAACTGATTCCGTCTAAGGCCCTCACGACCGGCGGATGACAAGAACCCCAGGACGAGTGACCGCCTGGTGGGCGTATGACAAAGACGGGCGCCGGATGGGGCGCGGACCGGGGCGCGGAGCGGCACGGAGCGCGGAGCGGGACGGAGCGCTACGCGGGCGGGCGGATGATCGCGGCGGTGATCGCGCGAAGGCCGGGGCGCTGGCCGTACAGCAGCACGCCGGCGGCGTAGACCCGGACCGCGATGATCCCGACGACCGCGATGGTGAGGACGAGCAGCGCGAACGACAACGCGACTTCCCACGGCTCCGCTCCGCTGACGGTCAGCCGGGTGAGCATGATGAACGGGCTCCAGAACGGGACGTACGAGGCGAGCCGCAGGAGCGGGTTGATGCCGCCGGTCAGGGCCATGACCGCCTGGATGTAGCCGCCGATGGCGATGATCGACAGCGGCAGGGCGATGACCTGGAGGTCCTCGGCGCGCGAAACCAGCGAGCCGGCGGCGGCATAGATGAGCGAATACAGGATGAACCCCAGGACCCAGAAGCCCGCGTAGGCCAGCAGCAGCGCCGGGGTCAGGATCCCGAGCGACACGCCGACCGTGCCGCCGGGGCCGAGCAGGGCGGTGGCGATCCGGTCCTCCAGGATGAGCGCCAGCAACGCTGGGACGAGGACGGCGAGGTACTGCACGAGCCCGGCGAGCCCGATCCCGATCACCTTGCCGAGCACGAGCTGGGCCGGCGTCGCGGCGCTGATGAGCAGCTCCATGACCCGCGACGACTTCTCGGCGACGACGCCAGCCGCGACCCACATGCCGTAGATCACCAGGGTGATGAAGATCAGGATGACGAACACCACGCCGACGATGCGCCGGCCGGCATATTCGCTGGCGGCGATCGGCTGGCCGCCGGCCGACGGCCCGGCGATCGCGGCGATGTCGACCTGCGGCGGCACGAACGGTGTCGCGCTCGAACCGCGGTTCTCGAACGTGTACTCGAGGATCGCCACCGCCAGCGCCCCGACCTGGACGAGCTGGGCGCGGTCGGCGCCGATGGCCTCGCCGGTGAGGAACCGGAACTCCAGTCCCCCACTCTCGCGCCGATCGACGATCAGGGCCCCGTCATAGCTGCCGTCGGAAACCGCCCGCGCGACGTCCTCGCCGGGCTCACTGCGTTCGAAGGTGAACTGGGGCCGCTCGCCCGATGCCGACGGTTGGCCGAGGATGCCGGCCATCGTGGCCATCGTCCGCTGCGCGAGGTCGTCGTCGGCAGCGACGATCGCGATCGTCGTCGTCGAGCCGCGATCGGCCAGCCGGATGAGGGCCGGCATGAGCGCGACGAGGATCGCCAGCGCCGCGAGGAAGACGGTCGAGGCGAAGAAGATCCGGCTCTTGACCCGCTCGCTGAACTCCCGCCGCGCGACGAGCCAGGTGTTCGAGACGAACCGCTCGTCGCGCTCGGGCAGCCCGGTCACACCCCGGCCTCGGTATCGAGCGCCTTCGAACCCGGCCCTGCGCCGGAGGCAGCGCCAACCGGTTCGAGCGACGGAAGGCTCAGCGCACCGCCGTCCTCGATGTCAGCCGGATGGCCAACGTGCTCGATGAAGACCTGTTCGAGCGACGGGTCGGCGACCTCGAAGTGGCTGACCCTCGCGCCCGCGGCAAGGGCCGCCGCCAGGACGGCATCGGGTTCGACGTCAGGTTCGAGCTCGATCTCCGCCCGTTCGACCCCTGGTCGGAGCAGCCGCGCACCTCGGACGCCCGCCAGCCACGTCAGGCGGTGGTCGCCCGCGACGGAGATCACGACCATCCGCCGGCCGGTCGAGCGCTTGACCTCGCGCAGGGTGCCGGTCACGACGGTCCGACCCCGATCGACGATCGCGACCGATTCGCACATCGCCTCGACCGTCTCCATCTGGTGGGGCGAGAGGACGATCGTCTTGCCCCGATCGCGCAGCTCCAGGATGGCCTCGCGGAGCAGCACGATGTTGACCGGGTCGAGGCCGGTGAACGGCTCGTCCATCAGCAGGACCTGCGGATCGTGGAGGACCGCGGCCAGGAACTGGACCTTCTGCTGGTTGCCCTTCGACAGCTCCTCCGCCCGCCGCTCCGCGAAATCGGACACGTGGAAGCGCGCGAGCCAGTCGACCGCCCGGGCGATCGCGACACTCCGCGCCACCCCCTGGAGGCCGGCGAAGAAGACCAGCTGGTCGAGGACCGTCATCTTGGGGTAGAGGCCACGCTCTTCGGGCAGGTAGCCCCACGTCGGTCGTGGCAGTGAGCGGTGATCGGCGCCGTTCCAGGTGATCCGGCCGCCGTCGGCGCGCAGGACGCCGAGGGCGATCCGCATCGTCGTCGTCTTGCCCGCGCCGTTCGAGCCGAGGAATCCGAAGACGTGGCCGCGCGGAGCCTCGAGGTTCAGGCCGTCGAGGGCGCGGACCGGCCCGAAGCTCTTGACGAGACCCTCGACCGTGAGCGACATCCGTCGGCGAGGATAGACCGGGTCGGCGCGAAGGTCGGTCGCCCGATGGTCGGTCGCCCGAAGGTCCTAGACGTTGACCCCCAGGAGCGTGCCGCCGCCGTAGGTCACGGCGGCCGCGGCACCGCCGAGCAGGACCTGGCGGATCGCGCCGTACGGGATCGGCCGCCGGGTGAGGATCGCGATCCCGGTCCCGAGGAGTGCCAGCGCGACGAGGCTCAGTCCGAGGCTGCCGGCGAACGCGGGAGCGCCCGCGAGCAGCAGGTACGGCAGCAGCGGAACGAAGGCCCCGAGGGTGAAGGCGACGAACGAGCCTCCGCCGGCCACGAGCGGCGAGCCGATCGAGCGTTCGTCGAGGCCGACCTCCTCGAAGATCAGGAGCCGGACGGCGTGGTCCTCCTCGTCGAAGACGGCGTCGCAGAAGCGATTGGCCTCGTCCTGGCTGAAGCCCCGCTCGAGGTACAACCCGGCGAGGATCGCGCGCTCCTGCTCGGGGGCCTCGCGCAGCTGCTTGCGCTGGAAAGCGATCTGGTAGTCGAGCAGCTCGCGCTGGCTCTGGACCGAGATGTATTCGCCGACGCCCATGCTGAACGCGCCCGCGATCAGGCCGGCGATCCCGGCGAGGACGATGAACGCCGGGTCGGACGTCGCGCCGGCGACGCCCATCACGAGGGCCAGGTTCGAGACGAGCCCGTCGTTGGCCCCGAAGACAATCGGCCGGAGGACGCTGTTCGCCCTCGTCTCATGAGCCGCCGAGGCAGGCGGCAGCTGGCGTTCGTCGATGGCAGCGGTGCGCACGAGCCGACGCTAGGGGGTCGCCCGAGACCGCCGGTAGGGCCGGTTGGCCCAAAGGCGGATTGCGGTGCCGCAACGTTCCTGCAAGGGTCGCCGAGGCGACTGACAGTTCTCCGCAATGCGCCGTAGGGTGGCCGGCGATCGAGCTCCAACCACCCCGGGAGGCGGGTGGGGTTCGTCGATCAGCCGCCCATCGCGGCGGTACTGCGCCCCGCTGACGACGCCACTCACGCCGCTCCTCAACGCAACGCGGGGCCCATGACACCGGGGGTGTTTCGACATGCGCGCTGCCCATCGAATGGCCTATGCCGCCCTGCTCATTGCGCTCCTCACGCTGGCGCTCCCATGGCTGAATGCGGGGTCTCCCGATGGCGCGGCGGTCGCCGCCGCGGGCGGCTCCCCGGTGCCGAGATCGGTCGAGCCGGTCGAACCGGGCCCGACGCCGTTTGACGCAGAGACCACGGTCGTCGAGCCACCCGGGGACGACTGGTCGGACGGGGGCTCGACCGCGCAGCCCTCGTCGAACGAGGGTGATCGCAAGGGTCCCAAGCCCGAGCCGACGCCCACCGCCGATCCCACGCCAGCGCCGACGGCCGATCCCACCCCGGCCCCGACGCCAGACCTCACGGACCCCTCGGACGGCGTCCCATCCGCACCCGGGGAGCTGCTGATCTCGGCCAAGCGCCTGCAGGACCTGCCGACCTCGGGCTCGGCCTGGGACTACCTGGTGAAGGTCGCCCACGCCGATTGGCCGGCGCCCGAGCTCGACGACCAGGACAGCCGGGTCAACGTCATGGCCCTCGCCGCGGCCCTCGTCTACGCCCGGACCGGCGAGCCGGCGATGGCC
>VEOW01000010.1 GCA_012026785.1 Chloroflexota bacterium
AGATCGCCGCCCACGCCGACGCCCATTACCGGATCGCCAAGCGCGAGCGTGACGCGCGCACGGTCACCGAGGTCGAACGCCTCGACCGCGAGGGGCGGATCGTGGAGCTCGCGGCGATGCTCGGCGCAACGTCCGACGATCCCCACACCGCCGCCCTCGCCCAGGCCCGCGAGCTGCTCGAGGCCGCCGAACGCTGGCACGGCCAGCCCGTCGCCATGGGCCCGGGTCGACCGGACTGACGGACTCGGCGGCGAGATGACCGACCTCGATCGGGCCGTCGAGGAATACCTCACGTACCTGCGCGTCGAGCGGGGGTTGGCGGCAGCGACCCTGCGCGCCTACCGCAGCGACCTCGCCGACTTCGCGGACGCGCGAGGCTCGGCGCGCGACTGGGCGGCCGGTCCCGATGCGGCCCAGCGGTACCTCGCGGCGAGAACCCGCCGTGGCCGACGTCACGATCCGGGACTCGCGCCGACGAGCCTCCGCCGCCGGGCCGCGGCGATCCGTGGCTTCTACAGATTCGCGTTTGGCGAGGGGCTGATCCAGCGCGACGTCAGCGCGCACCTGGACCTGCCGCGGATGCCGCGCCTGCTGCCCGAGACGCTCACGGTCGCCGAGGTGGAGCGGCTCCTGGCCGCGCCGCCCCCCGAGGCCCTGCGCGACCGAGCGCTGCTGGAGCTGCTGTACGCGGCGGGTCTCCGGATCTCCGAAGCCCTCCGTCTCGATCGCGAGGACCTCTCGCTCGAGGGCGCCTTCGTGCGGGTCATCGGCAAGGGCGACCGCGAGCGGCTCGTGCCCGTCGGCGAGATCGCTCTGGAGGCGGTTCGGGCGTGGCTGGATGGGCCGCGCGCCGAGCTTGTCGCGCGCCATCACGTCGAGCCGATTCGGGGCGGTCCACTGTTCCTCGGCGATCGGGGCCGGCGACTGGCACGACAGCAGGCCTGGGCGGTGGTTCGACGGGCCGCCACGACCGCCGGGCTGGCATCTCGCGTCAGCCCCCACACCCTGCGACACTCGTTCGCGACGCATCTGCTGGAAGGAGGGGCCGACCTGCGCATCGTTCAGGAATTGCTCGGACATGCGAGCATCAGCACGACGCAGCTCTACACGCACGTCACCGGAGAACGGATCCGCGAGGTGTACGCTCGCGCGCATCCACGGGCCTAGGAGGGCGGACAGGTGGCACGCTACGCGGATCGGCTCCTCGCCGACGGGGAACGCATCGCGCTTCGAGGTCGGCAGCACGTCCTCGCCCCGATCATCGATGGTCGGATCGCCTGGGCGATCCTGATCGCCTCGATCGTCCTGGTGTTCCTGTCGGGTCAGCTGCAGCGCGGGATCGCCCGTGACATCTTCGGCTGGATCGGGCTGGCATTGCTGCTCGGCTCGCTCGTCTGGCTCGGCTACGTCTTCCTGCGCTGGTACAGCACCGAGTACATGGTCACCAACCGGCGCGTCGTGAACGTCAGCGGGATCCTGAACAAGCGCTCGGCCGACAGCTCGCTCGAGAAGATCAACGACGCCGTCCTCGAGCAGAGCATCCTCGGCCGGATGTTCGGCTTCGGCGACCTCGACATCCTGACGGCCAACGAGGAGTCGGTCGACCGGTACCGGCTGCTCGGCCAGGCCCAGACCTTCAAGAAGACGATGCTCGACCAGAAGCACCGGCTCGAGCAGGAGGTCTTCCAGGTCCCGGCCCCGCCGCTGCGGGCCACGGCCCCGACGCCGCCGCCGGCGGCCCCGGCCGCACCGGTCGGCCTGCCGGGTGGGGGGGTCGCCGTTGCCACGCCGACGGCGGCGCCGGCCGCACCCCCGGCGAAGGCGATGACCGCCGAGGAGATCACCCGGGCGCTCGGCGACCTGGCCGACCTGCGTGACCGCGGCGCGATCAGCGCCGAGGAGTACGAGGCCAAGAAGCAGGATCTGCTGGGCCGCCTCTGATGCTGCGAGACCCGGAGCAGCTCCTCGTCGGGGTCATCGTCCTCGGCGTCTTCCTGCTCGTCGCGTTCCCCATCCACGAGTTCGCCCACGCGCTGGCCGCGTACCGGCTGGGCGACCACACCGCCCGGATGTTCGGCCGCCTGACGCTGGACCCGCGGGCCCACTTCGACCCGATGGGCGGGCTGATGCTGGCGGTCTCGATCCTCCTGCTGGGCTTCGGGTTCGGCTGGGCCAAGCCGACGCCGGTCAACCCGATGAACCTCCGGGGCGGGCGCTGGGGCGAGGCGATCGTCGCAGCGGCCGGCCCGATCTCCAACCTGGTGCTCGCGATCGCCGCCGCGCTTCCGATGCGGTACATCAACGCCACCGGGATGGACGCCGGGCTGCTGGCGAACGTCCTGTCGCTGTTCATCCTCATCAACCTGTTGCTCATGGTCTTCAACCTCATCCCGATCCCGCCGCTCGACGGTTCGAAGGTCCTGTTCGCGTTCCTCGACCCGCGGACGGCGTGGCAGGTTCGGCCGGTCCTCGAGCAGTACGGCTTCCTGATCCTGATCGCCGCGATCTTCCTGCCGATCTTCGGTGGCAACACCCTCATCGGCCTGGTCTTCAACTCGGTGATGCTCCCGCTGTACCGGCTCCTGGTGGGCGGGTGAGGCCTGGCTCGCCGGGCTGGTGGGCGACGAAGGTCCGCCAGGCGTTCCGACACGTCCGAGCACGCGTCTCGGCACGGGAGCGAGATTCGCTGCTGCCGTGGCTGACGCCGGCCCAGCTGGCGCTGTTCGACTCGATGCACGTCGCCGACCGGCGCCACGGGCTCGATGTCGCGGCTGCCCTCCGGCGCGCCGGTGAGCGCGACCCCGAGGTCCTCCTCGCGGGGCTGCTCCATGACGCCGGCAAGGGCCAGACCGGCATCGCCCCGCGCGTCGTCTACGCCCTCGGGGTGGCCTACGGTCGATGGATCGAGACCCCGTTTCGTCGGTTCGGCCTGGCCGCCGCGCTCGATCGCCTCGCGGCGCACGCGGAAACCTCGGCCAGGCTGGCGGAAGGGGCGGGCTGTTCGTCACGGACGGTCGAGCTGATCCGCTGGCAGGACGCGCCGCGCGACCCCGACGCCGGCGAGCGGCTGCGGCTCGCCGACGAGGCCAACTGATTGGGGGCCATGCCGATGCTCGATGCCGCCGTGCGCATCGAAGCCGGGCGTCGCCCGGAGGCCGCCACCCAGGTTCGAGTCGCCGAGTTCGAAGGCCCGCTGGGCCTGCTGCTGGCACTGATCGAGTCACGCCGGCTCGACATCCTGACCGTGCCGCTCGGCAGCCTCGCCGAGGCGTACCTCGAGGCCCTCGCCCAGCTCGACGACGACCGGATCGGCAGCATCAGCTCGTTCGTCGCCGTCGCGAGCCAGCTGATCCTGATCAAGAGTCGCGCCCTGCTGCCTCGACAGGCGCCCGCCGAGGGACCGGGTGCCCTGCCGGAGGAGGGCGAGGACCCCGAAGAGGCGCTCCGGGCCCGGCTGCTGCTGTATCGCGCCTATCGCGACGCCGGCGCACGTCTCGCCGAGCTCGCCGCCGAGCGGATCGGCCTGTTTCGGCGCGAGCCCGCGGCCGCCCTCGCGGCGGGTCTGGCGGGAGCGGCGGCCGCCCCGTCGACCGAGCCGCCGCTCGATCCGGCCCTGCTCACCCGCGCCCTCGACGGCCTCGTTGCGATCCTCCCGCCACCCGAGGCACCGCCCGAGATCGTGCCCCGGACCGTGACCCTGGCCCAGCGAGCGGCCGCGATCCGCGACGCGCTCCGTGGCGCATCGACCGTCGTCCTCCAGGAGCTCCTCCACGGCGTGCGCGACCGGGTCGTCGTGGCCGTAACGTTCCTCGCGATGTTGGAGCTGATGAAGCGGCGCGAGATCGTCGTCGAGCAGGCCGAGCCGTTCGGGCCGATCACCGCGCGTTCGACGACCGCCGAGGAGCGGGAGCGGGCCGGCGTCGCCGCGGATCTCGAGGCCGCCCCGATCGACGAGTCGCTCGAGTCGTTCGCGTGACCGAGCTCGACCAGCCGCCGGCCGAGCCGGCCGCGGAACGCCCACCCGAGGCCCTTCCGCCGATCGAGCTGACCGAGGCCGCGATCGAGGGACTGCTGTTCGTCGCCGAGCGGCCGCTCACCCGCCGCGAGATCGCATCCCTGGCGGGCGTCGATCGCGCGACCGTCGACGAGCGCCTCGGCGACCTCGAGGTCTCGCTCCGCGAGCGCGGCATCCGCCTCCTGATCGCCGGCGACCACGTCGAGCTGGCGACGGCGCCCGAAGCCGGCGCGCTCGTCGCGCGCTACGTCGGGGCCGAGGGCCTGCGCCTGTCGCCGGCGGCGCTCGAAACGCTGGCCATCGTGGCCTACCGCCAGCCGGTGACCCGGGCCGCGGTCGAACGCATCCGCGGGGTCGATTCGGATCACGTCATTCGAACGCTCCTCCATCGGCGGCTCGTCGTGGAGCTCGGGCGCGCGGCCTCGCCCGGGCGACCGATCCTGCTCGGGACCGCATTCGAATTCCTCGAGCGGTTCGGCCTTACGAGCCTTGACGACCTCCCGCCGCTCGACGCCGACGTCGCCGGCCGGCTGGCCGAGGAGGGCGACGTCGAGGTCGCAGCCGAGGACGAGGTGGGCGCCCACGACGAGGACAGCGCCGCGGCCGAGGCCTGAGGCCGATGCCCGAGGAGCGGATCCAGAAGGTCCTCGCCGCGGCGGGCGTCGCGTCGCGCCGGGCGAGCGAGGAGCTCGTGGCCGCCGGGCGGG